>CALRSN020000160.1:0-6000 GCA_943370865.1 Bordetella parapertussis | reverse complement strand
GGCGGATGGCAGCAGTATTTCGGCCAGGCCAAGTGGTACAGAACCTAAGATCAAATTCTATTTTAGTGTAAATACCAAACTGAACAGTGCGGCCGAGTTTGATAAAGTAAATAAGGAACTGGACGATAAGATTAAGGCGGTTATTGAGGATATGAAATTATAACAACAGAAATGCGATTATTCTATTTTTTATTGCTTGGATGTTTTTTTGTTTCTTGTTCCACAGCGCCACCCACCGAAGCCGAAGTGAAACAGAAAGTGGAAATGTGGTATATGCAGGAGAGCTCTGGAGATGGAGCCGGTCGCTGGGATGTAAATGGCATCACTGTTCTGTCTGTTACCAAAGATGCCGATCGTAAAGATGTTTTTAATACGGTGAGTGCGGTGAGCGGCACCCGGCATCACCCGCCGCTGGCTGAAGCAAAACCCGATGAACCCTTTGCGGATACGATAAGGATGTCCCTGCAATGGAATGGGGCGAAATGGGTGACGGCAGAATAGTTTTTTTATACTTTATGTTCAGCTCATGAAAAGATTCCTGCAACCTTCTTTGCCTGTTGCGATCCTCCGGATGCTGATGGGGATTATTTTCATGGCCCATGCTATTGCAAGACTTGCCGATTACACTATACCGGGATTTGGCGATTTCCTCAACAGTAAAGGATTTCCATTTGGTTTCTATCTGGCCTGGGCCGTTACTTTATTTGAACTGGCGGGAGGTTTTTGTATGTTCCTTGGTTATTTCACCCGGCTCTTTTGTATCGGGGAAATTATTATCCTGCTTACCGGGATCATTCTTGTGCACTGGAAAAACGGTTGGTTTGTTGTTGGTAAGACATTGGGCGGAATAGAATACAGTGTGATATTGATTATTGTACTGGCAGTTATTTTTCTTGCTTACAGTCAAAAGAAAAATAGCAGTTCCTGAATGAAAGATGGAGGCAAAGCCTGCTTTGTTTATTATCTTGCGGCAGCTTATGAGACCCATTGAAGATACATACCGCCACAAAGGATTACGAAAAAAACTGGTTGATATTGTTCGCAGGAAAGGCATCACTGATGAAACCGTACTGGAAGCGATCAACAAAATTCCCCGTCATTTCTTTTTAGATTCTGCGTTTGATGAACTGGCTTATGAAGACCGGGCTTTCCCCATCGGTGAGGGGCAAACGATCTCACAGCCTTACACCGTAGCTTACCAGACCCAGTTATTAGCCATCAAAAAATTTGATAAGGTACTGGAAGTGGGTACCGGCAGTGCTTACCAGGCCTGTGTGCTGGCTGAAGTGGGAGCGATGGTATACACGATCGAACGACAAAAGAAGTTATATGATGCCAACAAGAATTTTCAACACCTGAAAAAATACCCCTCTATTAAATTCTTTTACGGTGATGGTTATGAAGGATTACCCACCTATGGACCCTTTGATAAAGTGATCATTACCGCAGCCGCACCGGAGATTCCGCCCAAACTGATCGAACAATTAAAACCCGGCGGTATGATGGTAATTCCGTTGGGTGCAGGTGATGTGCAACAGATGATGCGTATTACCAAACTGGAGAATGGTGCATTGAAAGAAGAAGTGTTTGATCATTTTTCTTTTGTTCCGATGATTGAGGGGAAGAAGTCTTGAGTCGGTAGTCTGCAGTCTTGAGTTCTGCAATTGGAAAAGACTTTCTGTTGTCTATGGTATATTTAACCCACTAATTTTCTCAGATTCCTGACTAACGACTATAGACTCCGGGCTCTATACAAACTGCTCCAGTAATTGTATCCTCTTCTCCACCGGCGGATGCGTGGAAAAGATATTATCCCAGGATGCTGATTTATGAGCAGAAGGTTTCGGGTTATCAATAAAGAGTTGGGCTACATCGCGGCTTTCAACCGCTTCGATCATTGGGTCGGCAGCTACTTTTCGTAAAGCACTGGCTAATGCGTAAGGTTTCTTTGTCATATCGGCGGCACCGGCATCAGCTAAATATTCTCTTTTACGGCTGATACCAAAGCGTAATAAGATGGATAATAAATAAGCTACTGCCGTGACAGCAATGGCGATAAGAATAATAGCACCGCTTCCTTTACTATCCTTATCTCTTTTACCCGAACCGGCAAAACGAAGACTCCGGAATGCCATTTCAGCGAGGAAAGAAAAGATACCCACGAAGATGATGGAAATGATCAGTAAACGGACATCCCGGTTCTTAATATGGGTAAGTTCATGCGCAATGACGCCTTCCAGTTCGTCGTCATCCAGTTTATTGATCAATCCTCTTGATAAAGAAACCGAAAACGTACTGTTGCTGATGCCGCTGGCATGTGCATTCAGTGAATCATCTTCGATCACATAGATCCTGGGTGTTGTCATACCCTGCGAGATACAAAGATTCTCCACCAGGTTGTAGACTCTTTTGTTTTCAGTTCTTTCCAGCGGTTTTGCACCTGTGGCTAAACGGATAAAAGCAGCATGTCCTGCCCAGGCGACCAGGAACCAGATGCCAACACCAATTAACACAAAAGGGATTACCTGTATGAACTGCAGGTTTGTTGCTTCAATTTTCTGGTCATTAATAAAAAAGAAGAAAACATAAAACATTCCCAGCAGTAATGCCGGGAATGCTATGAGTAAAAGAACAGAATTGGAATTGTTTTTCCTGATCTGTGCGTCTAAGCCAACGTATTGCATAATCAGAATTTGATCTGCGGGGGTTCTTCCATTTTTTTGCGGGTATCTTCACCCAGGTCGAAGAACATTTCTTTGCCAAATCCAAAATTCCTGGCGATCAGGTTGCCCGGGAATGTTTCCACTGCATTATTATATTCTGTAGTAGCACCGTTGAAGAAACGACGGGCTGCAGCCAGTTTATTTTCGATATCACTGAGCTCTTCCTGTAAATGCAAAAAATTCTGGTTGGCTTTCAGGTCGGGATAAGCTTCTACCTGTACTTTCAAACCAGCCAACGCACTGCTCAGTTGCTGTTCCGCTTTGATCTTATCATCAATTGAAGTAGCCGCCATCGCATTGGAACGGGCTTCAGTGATCTTCAGTAAAAGGTCTTTTTCATGCGTGGCATATCCTTTTACGGTTTCCACTAATTGCGGAACAAGGTCATGCCGCTGGCGAAGCTGCACATCAATATCGGCAAAAGCATTTTGCCTGCGGTTGCGAAGACGGACAAGGCCATTATAGAGGCTCACCACCCAGATAATGATCAGGACGATAATACCAACGACAATTAAAACTGGCATAGTAGTTTGATTTAAGTGACACTGAAATTAGTCAAAAAAAACAAACCGGGAACTGATATCCCCGTTAGCCGCTGGTATTTTCCCCGGCTGGTATTTCAGTAACCGGGGTTTCTGTTTCTTTGCCGGTAAATTCATTCATATAGATCTGGAACAAGACGATCAGGTAGCTAAGCAACAGGGGGCCGAAGATCAGGCCGATAAAGCCAAACAGGCCTAATCCCACAATAACTCCAAGCACGGTGATAACAGGATGTACATCGCCCATTTTTTTCAATAAGGTCATCCGGGCCAGGTAATCCACATTACCCGTTATCAGTACGCTATAGATCAAAAGCCCGGTGGCATTCCAGTTATCACCACTGGCATAGGTATATAATACGAGTGGTACCCACACCACCATGGTGCCGATAACAGGGAAGAAAGCAAATATGGCAGTAATAAAGCCCCAGAGTAAAAACTCGTCCACCCCAAAGATCCAGTAGCCGAGCAAACCAGTTACACCCTGTATCATTGAAATAAGCGGGATGCCCAGGGCGTTGGCTTTTACCAGTCGTTTTGTTTCTGCAGCCAGTAAGTTGATATTTTCCTGTTTTAGCGGGATAAAGTGGTTCAATGATTTTTCCATCTCCCGGCCATGATACAGCATATAGTAGAGCATGAACAGCATAATGATCAGGTTAGTGACCAGGTTGGCTGTGCTGTTTAATATAGTGGGAATAAATTCTGACAGTTTATTCAATGCGCCGGATAAAGATTTTTCGGAGAAAAAGCTAAACCCTGCTTTTTGTTGCACACTAAGTATGGATTCTTTGGCCGCAGCGATCATGGCAGAAGGATCATTCAGAAACACATTGATCTTGGGGCTGATCAGTGTCACGGTGAGAAAAATAGGTAATCCCAGCAATAGCAGGTAGTATAAGATAAACAGGCCGGCAGCCCTTCCTTTTTTCCATTTCCGGTTATACACCATCTGGAAATACTTCGCCCTGCTGAGGATATACAAGGTAAGGGCACCCAGCAAGCCGGGTAAAAAAATATATAGTTCCTGGATGACAAGTATTCCAATAACAATAATGATGATCAGGACAAGTACTTGCCGGATTCTTTCATTAAAACGGTCCATACGGGCTGAGTTGATGGTGGCGTCCCGGTTGATTTAAACAGGACAGATAATTAATTTTCTTTTTTTTCTTTCCCGTTCTTGCTGAAAAGAGAAAACAATTTTTGTGTTAGTTCATCTTTATGGCTGGTAATAAAATGTGACGAATAATTTTTCAGTAAGACGGGTACCAGCAAACGGGTCAACCATCCGGCCCTGCCCAGCAACCCTTTTTTTACCACCAGGTCAATCGCAGTATTCGTGATGCCGCTGATCAGCGGGTTACTGCTGTCTGCGGTGGTCACTTTACCTAATAGGGCAACAGCATTGATAGCTGGTTTTAATTCTGCTTTGAGTTCCTGCAGGTCGTACCGGACCAGTTCTTTCTGTGCCACCAACAACAGTTCCATTCTTTGTTTTTCTGCGATCAGTTGCTTGTAGGATCGAATTGACTTACTCATATATTTTACGGATGATAAGATTTCTGAAATAGGCAAAAAATATTTTCTTCCTGAATAACAAAATAAAAGTGATGAGTAACAGGTAAAACGCTGCTACCAGCAGGAAACCACCTGCCCGGCTGTTCACCAGGTCGCCCAGCCACCAGCCCACGCCAAAGCCAGCAAAGAATAATACAAAGAGGCTGAGTATACTGATAACGATCAGGGAAATAGCAGCAGAAGCAATATCCGTTCCTTTCTGGGTCACATTCAGTAAAGTGACCTTAAAGAATGTTTCTGCATAATCACCAAGATGGTCGGTAAGATCTGCTGTCTTTTGTTTCAGGTCGTCGATTTCCATAACATAACATTTGGTGGATAGAAATAATAAGCAGGCTGTGCAGCCTGCTTATTAAAATTGAATGATCAGCCCAGGCTTTCTTTCAGTTTATTTACTTTTTCTTCCACAGCGGCTTTAGCGTTGCGGCCTTTATCTTTCAGGTCATCCACTTCTTCCTGTCCTTTTACAAAAAGCGTACTCAGGTTTTCAGCCCAGTCGCCGGCTGTTTTTTTCAGTTTCTTACGCATGTCTTTACCTTTTTCAGGTGCTATTAATAAACCGATCAGCACACCTGCTGCTGCTGCACCCACGAGGCCTAATGCGATCTTTGTCTTTGTTGTCATAAAATTGTCTTTATATGTTAATGAATAAGATTCATCTGCCCTTATGTAAAAACCATACCAAATAAAATAATACTTCATTAGTGTACTATTAAAAGGAAATTAGAAAGGCCACGCAGGTCTTGTCCAAAAATGAAATGGCCTGTTCAAAAAAAATAAGGGCAAGTCATCCTTAATTTTTATCTTTCGCTATCATTCAATAGTTTATGCGTATAGTACCGTTTATTATATCAGCCGTTATTACCGGGGGCCTTGTATATGCCCTGGATACAAAAATTGGTTCTAATCCGCCAATCGGAAAGTTTTTAAGTCCGCAACATGGGTTTTGGCAAAATGCAGAGCCTGCGGACCAGGATTTCACAGCAGATCTACAATTTAGCGATTTAAAGGGGAAGGCCGAAGTTTATTTAGACGACAGGCTTGTTCCCCATGTATTTGCTGAGAATGATGAAGACCTGTATTTCATCCAGGGTTACCTGCATGCAAGGTTTCGTTTGTTCCAGATGGACCTGCAAACCAAAGCGGCTGAAGGG
>CALRSN020000159.1:0-6004 GCA_943370865.1 Bordetella parapertussis | reverse complement strand
ACGACCTACGGCGTTCAGGATAACCGGATCATCGCCTTTTTTGGTGCGTGTCATGGTAATGGCAGTCTCAAATTTCTGGCGGGCATCTGCTGTTTTATTATCCAGCAGGTCCACATGGCCTCTTCCCACCAGTACCAACGGGGCATTGGAGCTTGCCGTGAGTGCTTTATCATACAACTGGCGGGCCAGGTCATTTTTATCCATATCCAGGTAGGTCTGACCTAACCAATAGGTAGCATCAATATTATTAGGATTAGTGGCGAGTAATTTCTCAAAAACACTCACAGCACTCTTGAAACGATCCGCATACAGGTGGTTAATACCCTCCTGCAGGGTTTGTGCTTTCAGACCGGCTGCCGACAGGAAGCCAATCACTGCAATCATTACGGTTTTCTTCATTTTCTTTTCTTTTACTTTAAAGAGTTGTAAATATATATTACTTGTACATTTCTTTTACAGCCCGTCATCCCTTAATTCAGCTTTGCGCAAAATAAAATCACGCAGCGCCGGCATCAGGTAAGCCCTTTTAAAGATCAGTTGTCCCCTCTCTCCCGCCATAAAATCACCAAATCCATGTCCGAGTCCTTTGTGGCTTTCCTTCAGTATATAAACCAAATCCCGTACCATCGGGTAATTTCTATCATAAATGTTGACCTGGTAGGGCAACACGTACTTTCCCGGCAAGTGTGCACTTTCAATGTTTGCCATTTTTACCCTTTTCAAAAAGCCTAATTGAGCAGCATCATCTTTATTACCAACCCAGCTTACCCCGATAAAACCGACTGCTCCCGGTGTTCTCGCAATATATTCAATCACTTCCTCGCTTGACCTGGCTGCTACAGCCTTACCTGTCAGCGTATCTCCATGTAATATAGAATCGATGATAAAACGTATGGTACTGGTTGCTTTTACCCCATCAAATACAGGAATTAAATTTTTATTAAAATTCCCCTGGAGTATGGCTTTGATCTCTTTCATCGTAAAAAACGAATCCTCGCTTTGCGGGTTAACGATCACCGCCACGGCATCACGGGCCACTACGAGATCTTCTACACCAACTTTCAAAGAATCTGACACCGCTTCTTTTTCTGCAGCACTGGGCTTACGGGTAGCAATCACCATCCTCACACTATCCACCAGCATATCCCGTAAACAATCTGCTTCTGGTTTATAATCAACTATGATCTTCGTTCCGGGGTGATTGGATTCATAGACCTGCACCTGTGCATCAATAATTGGTTTGAATGATTCATCCGCACTCACCCTGATCGTTCCTCTTTTATACGTATCAGGCAATTCTTTTTCCTGCTCTTTATACGACTTACAGCCTGTAACCAGCAGTCCGCATGCAAACATGAACAGCAACGCCCTAACCCAACTTCTGATCATCTGAAATAATTTTTCTTATACCCCCTGTACATCCGCCAGATACCATACGCTATACATACAGCTCCAAAAAATTTATCGATTTTGCCCGGGGGAAATGTTTCATTAAAATCCAGTTTCCACCGGTCTCTTATCATCATAAATACCCCAAAACCTGCGATCCCAGCGCCAACCAGGTAATCCAGCACGGAACGGACCAGTGACACTTGCTTCCTTCTTTTTTCCTCATAATCTTCTGTTGCCATGTAACTTTTTTTCAGGGGCTGAAAATTATGGATTTTTTACTGTTCTGTGCCGATAAATGTTACCGGCAGCACATAACTTACCGGTACATGCATCCCGTTTTGAATAGCCGGTTTCCAGCGGGGCATTTTCTTACAAACCCTCACCACTTCCTTATCAAACTTATCTCCACCGGTTTGCACGATCTCCATTAGAGAAATACTACCATCACTACCGACGGTAAACCTGACCCTGACAGCTTTTTTCTGCCCGGCTTCCAACTCTTCCGGTGTATTCAGGTTACGGGAAAGAAAACGGGCCAGCGCCTCTTCTCCACCCGGAAATTCAGGAGCCCTTTCATTGATGATGAAATCGCTTTGCTTTTCTGTTACTGCACCTTCTCCGTTGCCGGTATTTGCAGGTTTTTCTGTTATTGTAGCAATATTGCCCGGTTTCTCGCCGGCAATATTCTCCATACCTGTCTGCTTGTCTTTGAGATCAGTTATTGCAGGCATTTCAGTAGTCTTTACGATCTTATCCGGTTCGATCTTAATGTTCGTAGTATTCTTTACCGTAGCTACCTGCTTTATGACTTTCGGAGCAGCTGGTTTTTCTTTCGGTTTCTCCGGTTCTTTGGGTTTTTCAGGTGCCTCCGGCATTTCGATCGTTGTTATGGTAATCACTTCCTTCTTCGGTAAAGGATCGTCTGGTCTATCGCTATCACTACCCATAATAGTAAAGAGTGCTACAGAGAATATAACAGCTAATCCTGATCCAAGTGCCAGCAGCATACGATGATCATAGCCGCGGCGCAGGGCATAAGCTCCATAGGCTTTATTTCTTTTCTCGAACAAAATGTCGAGCATATCGGATTGAAGAATTTCTTTGTTTGTCATGGCTGTGTGTTTGCTAATTAGATGCTGTTCAACCATTGATTCCATATGTTTTTAGTTAAAGCGCTGTTGTAATAACTGCTGGCAACCATGCCCTGGCCTCCTTATCTTTGCAGCCATGAAAATCCTGATGGTTTGTCTCGGTAATATTTGCCGCAGTCCGCTGGCAGAAGGCATTTTGCAACAGAAAGCATTTGAAGCCGGTTTGACCTGGAGTGTGGAGAGTGCAGGCACCAACAGTTATCATACCGGCGAACCACCACATCCGCTTTCACAAAAAGTGGCCCGGCTGAATGGAATTGATATTTCAACACAAAGAGCCCGGAGATTTGCCGCCACTGATTTTGACAGCTATGATAAGATCTATGCACTGGCTGGTGATGTGCTGGATGATATGAAGAGGATCGCTAAAAATAAATTTGATGCCGGTAAAGCAGACCTGCTGATGAATGAACAGTTTCCCGGAAAAAATTTAGATGTCCCTGATCCTTATTACGGCACTGAACCAGGTTATCATGAAGTGTATAAAATGATCAGTGAAGTTTGCGACAGGATCGTTGAAAAATATTCAGTAAACAGTATTACACCCGTTTCATCTCATTTGAAATAAGAAATGGCAAAAGTTACAGCAGGATTACCACAGGGCACCAGGGATTTCGGACCGGATGTTGTTCGCAAGCGGAATTATATTCTCAGCACTATAAAGAATGTGTTTGAGGTATACGGTTTTCAACCACTGGAAACACCCGCCATGGAAAACCTGGATACACTGATGGGTAAGTATGGGGAAGAAGGAGATAAACTGATTTTTAAAATTCTTAATAACGGTTTGGATAATCCCGGAAAAGAAAAACAGGTGCGGGATGATTTTGAAAAAGTGTTGCAGGGGAAAAACAACAAAGGAATCACTGAAAGAGCACTGAAGTATGATCTGACCATTCCCTTCGCAAGGTATGTAGCAATGAATCATACACAGTTGACTTTTCCCTTCAAACGCTACCAGGTGCAGCCTGTATGGAGAGCCGACCGCCCTCAAAAAGGAAGATACCGGGAATTTTATCAATGTGATGCGGATGTTGTGGGCAGTCATTCATTGCTGAATGAAGTGGAGCTTGCTATTATTTACGCTACTGTGTTCAGCAAGTTGGGCATTGCCGTGGAAATAAAGATCAACAGCAGGAAAGTATTAACAGCACTGGCTGAAATATGCGGCGGTGCTGATAAAATGACCGATATCACTGTAGCGATTGATAAGCTGGATAAGATTGGTCTTGAAAAAGTAAAAGAAGAGCTGGCGCAAAGGGGTTTGACAGCAGAGCAGGTAACGATTATTGAAAAATATCTTTCCATCTCCGGAACAAACGAAGACAAACTGGCCCAGGTAAAGCAACTGCTTGAAAAGAATGATGCCGGTAAAAAGGGGATCGGAGAAATTGAATATCTCTGCTCCGAGGTCAAAGCGCAGGGTTTGCAATTATCCATTGATTTCACATTAGCGAGAGGTCTTAATTATTATACAGGTATCATTTTCGAAGTAAAAGCGAACAATGTCCAGATGGGAAGCATTGGCGGCGGCGGCCGGTATGATGATCTCACCGGTTTATTTGGCGTTCCTAATATACCGGGTGTTGGTATTTCATTTGGGGTAGACAGGATCTATGATGTGATGGAAGAACTGCAACTCTTCCCCGAAGAGGTACATATCAGCACACAGGTGCTTTTCTTTAATTTGGGTGAAGCTGAGAGCAAGATTGCCTTCCATTTATTACAGCAGCTGAGAGAAAAAGGCATCCGTGGTGAACTTTACCATGAGAACAGTAAATTTGACAAGCAATTTAAATACGCCGAGAAAAAGAATATCCCTTACGTGGTGATCCTGGGTGAAGAAGAAGTAAAAGCAAACACTGTCAAAATAAAAAATATTAAAAGCGGGGAGCAGCAGACCCTGTCGCAAAACCAATTAATAAGTTTCTCATTCATTTAGTAAACCCTATCAATAAAAATCAATTATGAAATTAAAATTAACATCACTGGCATTATTAGCAACGCTGGTGATCGTATTTGCTTCCTGCTCCGGAAAAGCCGATGTGCCGGTGCCGGAAGATGCTGCCGTCGTTATCCATATTGATGGCGCCTCCCTCAGTTCTAAACTGCCCTGGGACGAGATCAAAAAAAGCGACTGGTTTAAGGTGGCCAACGAAGAAATCAAAGATGACCTGGCCAAAAAAATACTGGATAACCCTGATGAGTCCGGCGTGAATATAAAATCAGATGCTTATCTTTTTATGAAAACCCGTGGACGGGGAGGTTATGTTGCCTTTATCTGCGGCATCAGTGATGAAAAGAAATTTGAAGCCTTTATGAGTAAGGCAAAAGAAGGTGGTAAAGTCGAGAAAAAAGAAGGCTTATCGGTGCTCGCTGAGCAGAGTAATGTACTTACCTGGAACGATAAGCGTCTTGTATTCATTGCCGACAACCCGGATCTCAACAGTGGTGCTTCCATGATGGGTAACAGCGGAAAAAGTCGCCGCTTTGACACGGACAGCCTCTTGAAATTTGCCAAAGAAGTATATGACCTGAAAGGAAGTAAGAGTATTGGCAGTAATTCAAAATTTGCTTCCCTGATGAAAGAAGGAGGCGATGTGCATTTCTGGATGAATGCTGGCTCTTTGTATGGCAACTCGCTGCCGGCCATGCTGGCGATTACCAAAGCAAGTCTTTTGTTTGAAGGCAATATCAGTGCTGCCACCATCAGCTTTGATAACGGTAAGATCACCGCAAAAGGAAGAAGTTATTATAATAAAGACCTGGCTGCAGTTTATAAGAAATACAGCATGAAAAATATTGACGAAGACATGCTGAAAAGTATTCCTGCCGGTGATGTGGCTGCTGTGATTGCGATGAATTATCCTCCCGAAGGAGTAAAAGAATTTATATCCCTGCTGGGCGTGGATGGTCTTGTGAATATGTTCCTGGCCGAAGCCGGTTTCAGCGTGGAAGATTTCGTGAAAGCCAATAAAGGAGACCTGTTACTGTCTGTATCCGATTTCTCTTTTGGTGAAAAAGAAAAGACCATAACGATGTATGATGGCACTAAGAGTACCTACAAATCAACAGAACCAGATGCTAAAATATTATTCGCTACTTCTGTAGCCGATAAGCCTTCCTTTGAGAAGCTGATGACCATCCTGAAAGAAAAGATCGGCCAGGAAGCCGGTGCCAGTGCCAATGATTTTGTCAATAAAATACCTTACCTGTTGAAAGATAACTGGTTCATCGCCGGCAGCGACTCTGCTTCTGTACATTCTTTCGGGGCCGCCAAAACGGATCATTCCTTTATCAGCAAGATCAAAGGACACCCGATGGGCGGTTTCCTGGATATCCAGCAATTCATCAGCGGGTCCAAATCATCTTTTGCTGATGACTCCACTGCAACACTAATTGCTGATCACTCACTCAAAGTATGGCAGGATATTGTTTTCCATGGTGGGGAGTTTAAAGAT
>CALRSN020000158.1:0-6005 GCA_943370865.1 Bordetella parapertussis | reverse complement strand
TTTTCGATATGCACCTGGCTGTTGTGCAGGATCACGGGACGCAATTCCACATTTCCGGGTTTGTATACACCATGTACATTACCAAAGGCAGCAGCAATGGTAAACAGTTTACCCACTTTGCCTAATTCTCTATAAGCAAAAGCTACATCTTCGGGTTGTGTGTAGAGTTTGGAATTTTCTACATCGCTGTTATCAACACCGTCTTCTTCACCACCGGTTACACCCAGTTCAATTTCGATGCTCATGCCCAGCGGCTGCATTCTTTTGAAGAATTCAACAGAGGTGTGAATATTTTCTTCGATCGGCTCTTCGCTCAGGTCAAGCATATGTGAGCTGAACAGGGGTTGACCTTTTTCTTTGAAATATTGTTCACCGGCATCAATCAGTCCACTGATCCAGGGTAACCATTTTTTAGCGGCATGGTCAGTGTGCAATACAACTGGTACGCCATAATATTTAGCTACATTATGAATATGCAGGGCACCAGAGATACCACCGGAAATATTTCCCTGCAGTTTATCATTTGGCATTCCTTTACCGGCGATGAATTGTGCACCACCATTGGAAAATTGAATGATAACGGGAGAATTGACTTTGGCAGCAGTTTCCAGGGTAGCGTTGATGGTATTGGTACCAATAGTGTTAACGGCTGGAAGGGCAAACTGGTTTTCTTTAGCGTCTTTGTAAAGTGCTTCCAGTTCTTCACCGAACAGCACACCGGCTCTGTACTTTTTCATGATCAAAAAATCGTTTTAGTTTGGATTATTAATATGGATAAGCTGGCGGGCAACCGTTAACAGGCAGCGAATATAAAGGTTTTATTTAATCAGGCAGCTAACATGCGTTCGAGCGGCTATCGCTTGGCTTTACCCAGGTTTTTTTGCACCAGCAACAGGTTTTTGCGCAGGGTTTGTTTCAGGTGTGTCTTTACGATCTCGCCCATGGAATGGCATTTCTCATAAGCATTTGTTTTCAGGTATTCCCCCAGTTCTTTTTTCAACTGGTTGGTCTTGTCCGGGGTGGAAATCACATCCACGGTCATATTATCCAGCAGGTCTTTGATCCGGTACCGGGCCGTGGCCAGCCGGAAAGTGATCATGGTTCTTTCTTCGGCCTGGTATTGTTCAATGGATTCCCGGTTCAGGTGGGAGAGAGCTACTTCCACGAAGGGAAAATTTTCTTTGAAGAACTGCGGTAGGTAAAGATTTCTTCTTCCTTCATACGATTGCTGGTCAAAATCAATACTGCGGAGCCGGTATTGATAATCTTCAATATCCGGGGTGATCCCTACCACAAAATTATAACTGCGCATATCTCCCAATAAACGAACAAAACAACGTTCATTGAACTTCACAAATTCCTTGGCAAAACGGATCTTATTCGTTTCCGGGTTGTTCATCATCTGTTGCATGAAGATATCACCGGGTATGCCGGGTATATGTTCTTCCACCAGGGTGTTCTCATCCGTAAAGAAAGTGATCCGGTTGGGGGAGAGGATATGTTCTAGTTCCAAACCATAGATACGGGAGGCATCAGCAATTTTGATATAGTAATGATCATAGTTATCATTGAACTTATTGACGATGCGGATACGAAAGGGGTGTGAGTTGCCGAAAGTGCAGTAATCAATTCTTGCCACATCCAGGTGACTGACAAAACTAAAATCGCCTTCTGTTTTCAGGATCGCATAAATTTTTACGAGCCCTTCCCGGATATAATTCCAGTCGCGACTGTCGTAGGATAATTTTTCCCACAACGTGTCCTTACCATACTTATCCTGGATGGGAACCGACCAGGTATAATTGAGGAGGTTGTTATAGGTAACCGGCAGCTTTACTTCACGGCCATGCAGTTTCAGGTAATTGCGCAGCCCTGCACTTACCGGGTACATCGGTTTTTTCCGGGAAGGTTTATCGCCTTCCTTGCTTTCCCGGTCGTTATGGTTATTGATGAATAACATGACGGCCTAAGATACGAAGAACCGGGAAGCCGGCAGTTGACCTACACTTATGCTAATTGTTTTTGCAGTGCATTAAAATAGGCAGGTGATTTTAATAAGCGGCTGCCATACCAGCTGAACAGCTCTCCATCCACCAGGATGATCCTGGTGTTGGGTAACAATGGTTGTAGTTCGTCAATATGCTTTTGCTGAAAGGGAAAAGGCTCGGAGGAAAGCAATAGCAGTTCGCAGTTTGCATTTTTCAATGCATCGATAGTGATTTCAGGATAGCGGGTCTTTTCCTTATAGATATTATCAAAGCCTGCCAGTTCCAGCATGGAATGAATAAAAGTATCGCCGCCAACCGTCATGTAGGGATTTTGCCAGATGAGGTATGCAGTCCTGGGTCTTGAGTCAGGATCCGGGAGTTGAGAAAAGGCATTTTTGATCTGTTGAAGCAGGATTGCGGCCGGTTGTTCTCTGCCGGTCATGGCGCCGATCTGTTCAATCATCTCATAAGCATCATCCAGGATATTCACATCACTGATCCAGACAGGATATTGCTGTTGCAGTTCATTGATCTGTTCTTTTACATTTTCTTCTTTGTTGGCGATGACCAGGTCGGGATGTAATGAATGGATAATTGCTGTATTCAGTTGCTTGGTGCCGTCAACTCTTGTCTTGCTATGGAACCATTCTTTGGGGTGAATGCAAAATTTGGTGATGCCCACGACCTCATCCGTGAGGCCGAGATTGGCTAATAATTCTGTTTGGGAAGGAACCAGGGAGATGATCCGTTTTGGAACAGCCGGTAATCGGATGACCTGGCCCGTTTGGTCGGTAAATGACAACATGCAACAATTTGCTGCAAGTTACAAAACGATAAAAGGTTGTTGGGAAAAGAGGTGCGGTAAGTATCACCGCGCCTCCTGCTACTTTGTTGGGTAGCAGGAGGGTTCCGGACGATTAATTCTTTTCAAGGGATTTGGACACGGTGACTCTGTGATGTTTTTCAAGGAAATGGATGGATCTTTCTTCAGGATGTTGGATTCTAAATTCTTGGTTTTTTCAAAGACAAATTCAAAAAGAAGAAGTTGATTGATACTGGATTTTAAATTGGACTAACTTTCTCAGGATCGGTTTGGTTTTTCAGGACTTGGACTACTGGACGGTTTTTCGAATGTTGGATATTGGATTCTGGACTTTAGATTGATTCGCTATCAATCAACTTCTGCAACAAAAGTAATTAGCATTTCATTAATAGAACAGAGCAAAACAACTCAATTATTTTACGACAGTATTTACCACTTTCATCGTAAAGCTATCAATTACATTTTGCGGGTATAACGATTTCAGCACTCGTAGTTTTACGGGAATAAGGCTACGCAAACGTTGCCAAAGCTGTTTTTACCGAGGGAGACGCTTTATTGTGCTTAGTTGCCGAGGGCCTGTATCACATCGTACTTGGTGACGATATGGAACTTGCCGGCATCATCTTTTGCCAATACAGCACCATTTTCTTTGTTGATCAGATGACTTAAGCGTTCAACGGGTGTATCAAACTCCACCATGGGGAACAGGGGTTCGATCACCTCAGCTATCGTAGAGTTTTTGATCTCGGGGTTATCAAATATTTTCTGGAATAATCCACTTTCACTGATGGCACCGGTCAACCCATTGCCATTCATAACCGGGATATGTTCAATATCATATTTCTTCATCAGTTCAACAGCTTCTGCTACAGTCTGTGTGGGCTCAACTGTTACCAGTTTCTTACTGGCACCCCTGGCACTGATGATATCTTTGAATGTTTTTACGTCCAGGAATCCTCTTTCGATCATCCATTGGTCGTTGTATATTTTCCCTACATAGCGGCTGCCATGATCATGGAAAATACAAACCACGAGGTCGTCTTTGGTCAGCTTGCTTTTCAGCTGCATCAATCCCTGTATACAACTGCCGGCACTATAACCACAGAATAAACCTTCTTCTTTGGCCAGTTTTCTTGCCATCACAGCACCATCCTTATCGGTTACCTGTTCAAAGTAATCGATCACACTCATATCATAATTCTTCGGTACAAAGTCTTCACCAAACCCCTCGCTGATATAAGGGTGCACTTCGTTCATATCAATTTCACCGGTGCGGAAATACTTGGTGAGCAGGGAGCCATATACATCAATGGCCCATATTTGTATATTGGGATTTTTCTCTTTTAAATATTGTGCTGTTCCGGTAATGGTACCGCCGGTTCCGGCCGTACAAACCAGGTGAGTGATCTTGCCATCTGTTTGTTCCCAGATCTCGGGTCCGGTTGTTTCATAATGCGCCAGCCGGTTCGCCAGGTTATCATATTGATTCATATGGTAGGAGTTGGGCACTTCTTTAGCCAGTCTCGCTGCCACGCTGTAATAACTTCTCGGGTCTTCCGGCAATACATTGGTCGGGCAAACGATCACTTCCGCACCCACGGCTTTCAGGATATCTGCTTTTTCTTTGGATTGCTTATCGGTAGTAACGAAAATGCATTTGTATCCTTTCACTACCGCAGCCAGTGCCAGGCCCATGCCTGTGTTGCCACTGGTGCCTTCGATGATAGTTCCCCCTGGTTTTAATTTGCCTTCTTTTTCGGCTACTTCCACCATCTTCAGTGCCATCCGGTCTTTGATCGAATTGCCGGGGTTGAAATAATCCACTTTAGCCAATACGGTGCAAGGCAATTCTTTAGTGATCTTATTCAGGCGGATAAGCGGCGTGTTGCCAATGGTCTCGAGAATATTATTCTTGATGTTCATCGATGGTTTTGTTTTGCGCAAAAGTAAGTTTTTATGCTGAAGTCATAACAGTTGTTAGTACAAAAACAAAACTCCCCCTGCGAACAGGAGGAGTGTACCGGACTTAATGATACAAGATCATCAAGCTTCGTTGCGATATTGTTTTCTTTTATTGGCCAGGTAAGCATCCAGCAGGAATAAACCGAGGATAATATTCAGTACCATAAAAGCATTGACCAGGTTATTGTTAAAGAACTGGCTGAAATCGATCTTGTCAATTTTATCTGTAATAGCCGAACTTTTACCTGTGTCCCATTTGGTTTGTCCAAACCCGTAAATAAGGAAGCCGACGATCGTGGCAATAAAGAAGAAGGAGAGTCCCCAGATGATCTTGTTATTGATATACGATTTAGTGGCCGGGGCAATATGGTATTTGGCTATTTCTTCCATAACGTTTTTGCTGAAACGCATGGAAGGTGCTTCCATCTCAGATGCCTGCAGTAATTGGTTCACTTCAAGCAGTTCGCTGTATTTTTCTTTCCAGGCTGCATCGGTAGCCAGTAATTTTTCAATGACCGTTTTTTCGGCTGCCGGTGCTGTGCCGTCAATATACCCCCACAATCTCTCCTCCATGTCATGGTTCATATGATGAAGATTAGTTTCCATACACTACAATTTAGTTATAAATATCCTTTACTTCTGCTGCAAAATGTGTTTCCATTTTCTCTTTCAGCCTTGTCCTGGCCCGGTGCAATCTCACTTTGGCTGTATTCATTTCTATATGCAAGACCTGTGCTATTTCTTCCAGTGTCTGTTCTGCTTTGTAAAACAGGGTGATGATCTCGGCATCATCGGGACTCAACAGGTTGATCGCATTATTCACCATGGCCTGTTTCGATTTTTGCTCCACCAGGTTGGCCCTGAAGCCCGAATCCAGGCTATCGGCGGCTTCCATTACCTTATCATCGTCCAGCGAATGAATATCCAGCCTCTTCTTTCGCAGGAAAGTGATGCAGGTGGTATTGACGATCGTATAGAGCCAGGTGCTGAATTTGGAAGCCCCGCGGAAATCGGCCAGTGAACGGTAGGCTTTCACGAAAATATCCTGCGCTACTTCCTCTGCATCCTCCCTGCTCTTGACCATCCGTAAGGCCAGGGTGAATACATAGTTCTGGTAACGGTTCACCAGCCCGGCATAAGCCTGGTGGTCACCATTCAGCACTTTGCTAATGATCTCGCTATCATTCAGTCCGGTAGACATGCTGCTGATATGACTACAGCATAAGAGGTTT
>CALRSN020000157.1:0-6018 GCA_943370865.1 Bordetella parapertussis | reverse complement strand
CCAGTGCCAGTATGAAAATAAGAACCGACCAGAGAAGAATAACACGGCTGTTTAACTTGAACATGTAATTAATGATTTCCGGCTCAAGTTAAATATAAAATAAGAAGTGAGATCAATCTGCCTATACGGGTTTTTGCAGCAGTTCCTTTTCCATCGCGATGGCCTTTGGAAAAAGGATCTCATTTTCGAGATAAAGATGCTGCACGATATCATCGTCAAGCTCCCGCAATAAGGAAAAAGCCACCCGGTGACTGGTGCAGGCATTATCCGGTGCTGTATAATTATTGGTCAGGCTCCTGAAACGGTTCAGAACTTTTTTCAGGGTGTCATGTTCGTGATGCATCATATCTTCCACGGGCTTACGAAGTGTGCGAACAAGCAGGCTGGCATATGATTCTTTGCTTTCATACGCATGGGCGATCTGCCTTACATAGGGGAATATAATCTCCTCTTCCTGTTGCAAATGCGGGATCATTGTTTTATACAGAAAAGCATAATAATTCTCCAGGTCCGGCAGGTAGGGATATTTTTTAGAGTGTTCCGCTACAAATTTTTCCAGTTGTTCTTTAATATAAGGCAGAGCCTGTCGCAGGTACTGATGGTGAACGTTGGTGATATAATCGGTCAGAAAATCGATCTTCCAGTCATTGAAAGGAAGTGCGGGAGACACCTGTATCACCCTGACAGCATCCTGGAGATCTTGTATTACTTCGTCAGGATTAAGGCTATTATTTTCACAGATCATTTTAAGCGGCCATTTGGCCCCACAGCAATACTCAATACCGTGCTTCTTAAAGACGGCGGCAGTGCGGTAATCCATTTTCACAATATCAGCGGCACAGGATTCGGTGCTTATGGTTTGAAAATTCCTCGATAACATAGTATAAAGCCTTTCACGGGCAAAATAGCAAGACGCCGGACCGTAAAAGCTGATTTAAATCATTGGCAGTAATGAAAAAAATACATGTTACTCTTTTTAACAATAAATAAGAGCCGGCTGACAGCAATCAGCCCATAATATGACGATGATCAGCAGGCAGGACAGGTCTGCATTTTATTTTCGGGCATCAAGTGATAATACACTTAAACGAGGCTCATGAAAATGAGCTATCGTTGGTTTTCGTTTCTATTACAACCCCCGGTTCCCCGGGGGTTTCTCTTTTATACAAAAAATCCCGGGCAAATGGCCCGGGAAATAAATAGCTTATAAATTCTGTGGTCAGACGGCTTCTACTGTGGCTATGCTTTTGATAAAATCCGCTTTATCATCCTGTAGCAGGTCACTAATCAGGGTTTGCCCATATATATGTAATAACCCGTCTTTGTACTCTTCTACCTTATTATGCAAGGGACAAGGATTGGAAGAATTACACTTTCGCATACTGAGCAGGCAGGTATTAAAGTAATTATTACCCTCCGTGAGCAGGATAATAGTTAACAAAGGCGTATCCAGTGTTTTTTCATTGATAAAAAACCCGCCTTGCAAACCTCTGGTAGAGCTGAGAATGCCCGCCTTAACTACTGCTTTCATAATCTTGCCTAAAAAATGACGGGGTACAGATAATTTTTCAGCAATCTCATCAATTGAGATTTTCCTGGGTTCATCTTTCAGCAGAGACACATATAATATCCCTCTTAAAGCATATCCAAAAGATTTAGAAAATGTCATAACTTTAATTATCCCACAAAACTATAGACAGGCTTTTCGCTATTACCTGACTAACATCATCACAAAGAATGACGGCTATCACTGCCAGCAGGAAATAAGGTAAATATTTTTGACTTCAATAAAGGACATCGATATCCTTTTTATTTCTTCACTAAAAAGCAACGTCACATGAAACACAAATCATTTATTACGGTCCTGTTCGCAACCGCAGGGCTCTTCATATTAACCGCCTGCGGTAACGAAGGGGTAAAAAAAGATGAAAAGCCTGTAGATGTACAGGAACTGACCAAAGATCAGCCTGAGGTTCATGGCACCGAACTAAAGGAAAGTGATATCACATTAGGAACACCACTTGACCAGGCAATGGTCAGCGCAGGTAAAGCTACCTATGAATTGAAATGCCAGTCCTGTCATAAGCTCACACCCGATAAACTGGTGGGTCCGGGCTGGAAAGATGTTACAAAAAGAAGACAGCCCGCCTGGATCATGAATATGATCACCAATGTCGATATGATGCTGGCAAAAGATGCTGAAGCTCAAAAATTGCTTGAATTATGTATGGTAAGGATGCCCAACCAGAACATAACAACCGATGAAGCCCGCAAGGTGCTTGAGTTCATGCGCAGCAACGATGGAGAAAAGTAATACTGAAAACGAAAACCAACCGGTAAACCCGGATCTTTTTTTTAACTGCTAAATATTGTCAATATGAAAAAAACATTTTTAAACACGGTACTGGTAGCATTACTTGTACCGGTTGGTCTCGTTTGGATGCAGGGCTGTAAGCCCAAAGGCACACAATCTGCTGTTAGTGGCGACGCCGCTGCTAAAGTTTACGTTGCACCAGGTAAATATGATGAGTTCTACAATTTTGTTTCCGGTGGATTCAGCGGACAGATGTCTGTATATGGTATTCCATCCGGTCGCTTATTCCGTGTTATTCCTGTTTTCTCCGTTGATCCTGAAAAAGGATGGGGCTACAGCGAAGAAACCAAACCCATGCTGAACACTTCAAACGGGTTTGTTCCCTGGGATGATCTTCACCATATTGCGCTTTCTGTTACCGGCAGTGAACATGATGGCCGCTGGGCTTTTGGCAACGCCAACAATACACCCCGTATTGCCCGTATTGACCTGAAAACATTCCGTACTGCGGAGATCATTGAAATCCCTAACAGTGCTGGAAACCACTCTTCTCCTTTTATTACAGAAAATTCTGAGTATGTAGTGGCCGGTACCAGATTCAGCATACCTATTGGTGACAATCTTGATGTTCCTATTAATACGTACAAACAGAATTTCAAAGGCACCGTAAGTTTTATAGGTGTGGATAAAACTTCAGGTAATATGAGTATCGCTTTCCAGATACTTACTCCCGGTATCAATTTTGACCTGGCCCGGGCCGGTAAAGGAAAATCTGCCGGCTGGTTCTTCTTCAGCTGCTATAATTCTGAAAAAGCTAACACACTACTAGAAGTCAATGCCTCACAAAAAGACAAAGACTTTATCATGGCCGTAAACTGGAAAAAAGCAGAAGAATATGCCAAGGCCGGTAAAGGGGTAAAGAAAGCAGTGAAGTATGCCCACAATGTTTATAATGAAAGCACCCATACTGCCAGCTCTACCATTGAAAATGAAGTGCTGGTGTTGGATCCTAAAGATTGCCCTGATATGATCTATTTTATGCCCTGTCCCAAATCACCACATGGTTGCGATACGGATCCTACCGGTGAATATATTGTGGGCAGTGGTAAACTGGCCGCTACCATCCCTGTATTCTCTTTCACCAAAATACAAGCCGCTATTGCTGCTAAAAATTATGACGGTGAATATGACGGTATCCCTGTATTAAAATACGATGCCGTATTGCATGGCGAAGTACAAAAACCAGGTCTCGGGCCTTTACATACTGAATTTGACGGGAAGGGTTTTGCTTATACTTCCTTCTTCGTTTCTTCTGAAATTGTAAAATGGAATATACAAGACCTGAAAGTGGTGGACCGTGTACCTACTTATTATTCTATCGGTCACCTCTGTGTACCCGGCGGACCTACTAAAAAACCCTGGGGCAAATATGTGATCGCTTATAACAAGATCACTAAAGACCGTTACCTGCCCACCGGTCCTGAACTGACACAGAGTGCCCAGCTCTATTCTATTGATGGAGATAAGATGAAGTTATTACTCGACTTCCCCACTATCGGTGAGCCACACTACGCAGAAGCTATTCCTGCCGAGCTGATCGTGAAGAACAGCAGGAAGATCTTCAAAATCGAAGAAAATAAGAATCCGTATGTAGCCATGGGAGACAATAATGCCAGAGTGGAACGCAAAGGCAATGAAGTGCATGTCTATATGACTTCTATCCGTTCACACTTTACACCTGACAATATTGAAGGTGTGAAACTCGGAGAAACTGTCTATTTCCATGTTACCAACCTGGAGCAGGATTGGGATGTACCACATGGCTTTGCTGTAAAAGGTGCCAACAATGCTGAACTGCTCATCATGCCAGGAGAAACACAAACATTGAAATGGGTTCCTGAAAGAGCAGGTGTTTTTCCAATGTATTGCACAGATTTCTGTTCAGCTCTGCACCAGGAGATGCAGGGATACATAAGAGTTAGCCCGGCCAGTGCCAATGTGCCGCTCACATTCAGCACCGGTAAAACTGAGCCTGACGCAGCCAAAGAAGCTGCTCCTTCTAATAAATAATTCTATGTAACTGCAACACCTTTCAAACAGGTGTTGCAGTTACACCAAACTATTACTTGCCAAAATATTGAGTTATGAAAAAAATATTCATTCT
Source organism: Bordetella parapertussis (assembly GCA_943370865.1). Taxonomy (GTDB): domain Bacteria; phylum Bacteroidota; class Bacteroidia; order Chitinophagales; family Chitinophagaceae; genus CADEDV01. The sequence goes on along the minus strand of CALRSN020000157.1, from coordinate 1,540 downwards.
CCATGCAATCTCCCTGCTGTTCCTCTTGGGCAGTTGTACTAACGAAACCAAAACAACTGAAACTGCTGCTGCGACTGAGTCCACTGCATCTGCCGGTGGGCAGGAAGCAGTACTAGATAACGAATCAGCAAAAGATGTGGTAAAAGTTGCTGTCGGTTCAAAGGATCACACCACGCTGGTAGCTGCATTGAAACAGGCTGAACTGGTTACTGCTTTATCCAATGCCGGTCCTTTCACCGTTTTTGCCCCCACCAATGCAGCCTTTGATAAACTTCCTTCCGGTACTGTTGATGGATTAATGAAAGATGATAAAAAAGGTGATCTGCAGAATATATTACAATACCATGTATCCGTTGCTGTTTACAAAACAGAGAACATGAAAGACGGGCAGATGATCGGCCAGGCTAACGGGGATAATATTACGCTTAGCGTAAAAGACGGTAAAGTGATGGTGAACGGAACAGCTAATATTATCGCTTCCGTACCTGCTTCTAATGGCATCATTCATATAATTGATGCGGTACTGTTACCACCTGCCAAAAAATAATGGACTGTCGTTGCTTTTTCATTTGTACACCTACTTCCGGGGTGTAATATCCCCGGAAGTTCTTAAACAGCGGTCATGAACAATAATAAATTAAGCATTGCCTCCAGAATACTCGTGGCTTTTGCATCCGGTGCCCTTATCGCCGTGTTCTTTCTTCCAGCCTGGCGGATTGATCTTTTCGCTCCGCAGTATCCGGAAGGATTAACCATGAATATCTGGATCAACGGGCTCTCAGGTGATGTGGAAATAATCAATGGATTGAATCACTATATCGGCATGAAGCATATCACCGTGGGTATGTTTCCTGAATTCAAATACCTTCCTTATGTGGTGGGTTTCTTTATGCTGCTGGGGATCGCTGTCGCCATAACAGGAAGCAGGAAATTCTTATTGTCTTACCTTGGACTTACCGCCGTAGGAGGCGCCCTGGCAATGTATGATTTCTACCAATGGGGCTATGATTACGGGCACAACCTTGATCCTAGTGCTCCTATCCAGGTACCTGGTTTATCCTACCAGCCGCCGCTGTTTGGCCATAAGCGTTTATTGAATTTTGATGCCTATTCCTTTCCGGATGTTGGTGGATGGATAGTCATTGGTGCTGCTGCTTTAGCTTTCACTGTATGGTTTGTGGAGTGGTACCGTCATCGCCATATCAGCAAAAAAACCAAACCCGCCCCTCTTATATTGATTGTCTTTGTCTTGACCATTGTATCCTGTAATACAAAACCATCACCCTTTGAAGCTGGTAAAGACGTTTGCCATTTCTGCAAGATGAGTATCACCGATACAAGATTTGGCGGTGAACTCATTACTAAAAAAGGAAAGATCTTCAAATTTGATGACCTGCACTGTATGATCAGTTTTCTTAAAACGGGCACGGAATCGGATAAAACCCTTTTTCAAAAGCTGACGATCAATTTTGAAAACCCAAATACCTTTCTTGAAGTTGACAAAGCTGTGTTTGTTATCAGCCGGGAATTAAAAAGCCCG
>CALRSN020000156.1:0-6024 GCA_943370865.1 Bordetella parapertussis | reverse complement strand
CACTTCAGTATCCGGAAAGAAGATGCCCATAACTGCAGAAACGATCTGTATTCACGGTGATGGGAAATTTGCCGTTGAGTTTGCTAAAGCCATTCACCATATTCTTACACAAAGTGAATGAAAAAAAATTCTGCCATCCTGGGTGCTGCATTCCTGATGGCAACTTCTGCCATTGGTCCCGGTTTTTTGAATAATACCAGTTTATTCACCAGCCAGCTGCTGACGAGTTTTGGTTTTGTCATCCTTATTTCTGTAGTACTTGATATCGGTGCCCAGTTAAATATCTGGCGCATCATCACGGTGGGTGAAAAAAGAGCACAGGATCTTTCCAATCAGTTGTTACCCGGGCTTGGCTATGCGTTGGCTTTCTTAGTAGCTTTTGGCGGCCTGGCTTTTAATATTGGTAATATAGCAGGCTGCGGTTTAGGGCTTGAAGTAGTAACGGGAGTTGATACTAAATGGGGGGCTGTTATCAGCTGTGTTATTGCGTTGTTCATATTCTGGATAAAAGATGCCGGTAAAGCTATTGACTGGTTTGTAAAGATCGCCGGTATTGCGATGATCGGGTTAACGGTCTATGTTGCCTTTGCTTCTCATCCACCACTATCAAAGGCGTTACTGCATACATTCTGGCCCGAAAAGATCAATATCAAAATGATCGTGGCCCTGGTGGGAGGAACAGTAGGCGGATATATCAGTTTTGCAGGAGCCCATCGTTTGCTGGATGCGAATGTGAAAGGTGTTGCAGCGATACCGCAGGTGAACCGAAGTGCCGTAACGGGTATCATCATTACTTCCATCATGCGGTATGTATTGTTCCTGGCTGCATTGGGTGTTGTCTGGAACGGAGCGGTATTAAGTGAAAAAAACCCTGCTGCTTCCGTGTTTCAGCATGCGGCTGGTACAACAGGCTATACATTTTTCGGGATTGTGATGTGGGCGGCTGCTATCACTTCTGTCATCGGGGCTTCTTATACATCCATTTCTTTCCTGAAAACATTCTCTCCTGTTCTTGCCAATAACCAACGCTGGCTGGTTTCTATCTTTATTCTTATCTCCACAATTATTTTTCTCCTGCTGAAACAGACCCCTGGTTATATTCTTGTAACAGCAGGGGCATTGAACGGTTTGATACTGCCAGTTGCTTTAGCCATTATGCTGACTGCGGTGACCCGGAAAAAACTATTTACAACGTATCAGCATCCGTCATGGATGCAGATCACCGGCTGGATCGTTGTGCTGATCATGAGCTGGATGGGATATATGCTGCTGGAAGAAAGTATTGGTAAATTATTGTAAACAAAAAAGCCCAACCATAGGGTGAGTTGAGCTTTTTGTTATCATCCATCCTTGTTGTTGTGTCCAATCAGTCGTTTAATATTTTTGAGTTATCCAGGTATTTTTTTGAAGGGTGATAGATAAAAAGGCAGGTACCGTTTTTTATCGTATTGATCAATGCTGCACTTTCTTCTTTGGGAACAGCCGGGCACCCATAGCTGCGACCCATGAATGAACTGTTGTTCATTCTCCGGGCACCGATATAATCAGCACCATGGATCACGATGGCCCGTTGAAACGCTTTATCATTAAAGCCGGGTTCCAGGCCCTGCACCTTTAAGGATAAACCATGTTCTCCTGTATAGGTATGTCTGGTTACATAAAAACCGAGACTGCTTTGCAGGGATTCCGGGGTATTGGAAAATTTAGTAGCATAATCCAAGCCTGAGTTACGGCCGTGAGCCACCCAGGTATTCATTACCACTTTTTCATTAGCGATATCAATGAGATATAATCTTTTTTGTTTAGAAGACTGGCTGAAATCACAAATAGTAAGATAACCGGGGTTACTTACCTGCTTATTCTCTTTTAATTTCTGATAACCTTTCCAGGCATATTCAAATGCTTCTTTAGATAAACCTTTTACTTCCAGCTCTAATGACTGGTATAAAACTGTTGCTGTATTTTCGGTGACTGATAAGAAGTAAGTATGCTGGAGATTCACGGATGCAGTGCCGATACGTTGTATATCTGCGAAAGATGACAATGTCAGGAACAAAAAGATAACAGGTATGGATGCTACTAGTTTTTTCAAGGGTATCGGATTACGCAATCATTAACGGTACGTGCAACAAAAATATTATCCGGTATTTATAAATACAAGTAATAAAGCACTGTTTTGTAGCTGTTTGCGTATTTATTCGCAAACAACCGGTCGTATCATACCGGTAAAACTACTAACACACTACTCTTTTGTAAACATATAACTACAAGCTATTCCTTAATTCTCCATGATCTTATTGATATCTCTTTGCTTGCTGATAAACTCGCTGGAATAGATCTTTAATAACAGGATAAATAAGGAGATGAGCAGGGGGCCAAATATCAGGCCAATAAAACCAAAGAGGTTGAGACCGATAATAACACCAAAGACAGTAGTTAATGGATGTACATCGCCAAGTTTGCGTAATAATGTAAAGCGAAGCAAATTATCAACCGTGCCGATAATGCCAAAGCCAAAGATGAGCATGGCAATACCCCGGCCTGTTTCTTCGCCGGCAAAAAATATGATGGCTAAGGGTACATAGGCTAAGGCCGCACCCACCACTGGCAACATACCTGCAATGCAGGTGACTCCAAACCAGAAAAAGGGTTCCTTTACACCAATGATAAGATAGCCAACAAGGCCCACCAGCCCTTGTGCAAAAGCGATCAGCGGGATACCGAGGGCATTTGATACCACCATTTTATTAACTTCTTTACTTACTTTATTTACATTTTCATCTTTCAGCGGTATGTATTCATACAAGGTATCTTCCATATACCGGCCGTTCACCAGCATAAAGTAAAGAATGAAGTACATGAAGAAGATAGTAGTAACGGTATTAAAGGTAGCACCCAGGATCCGGGGCAGGCTTTGCGTGATAGCATTACCGAGTTTGTTGATATTTTCTTCGCTGGTGATCGTAATGTCAAACTGTTGTTCAAGACTGGCCACGAGTTTTTTGAGAGCAGCCACCAGTTCGGATGAATGCTGCACGGCATAGGTGACTTTGGACGAGAGCATATTGGCGAGTAAGCCGACAGGCAGCAGGATCACAATAAATGAAAGCAGCATCAGTAGAGCGGCGGTCCATCCTTTGCGCCATTTCTTTTTCTCAGTAAGGAAGAACATCCAGCGGTGCATTAATATATATAAGGTCATTGCACCCAGTACTGCCGGTAAGAAAGAATAAAGCTCGAGGAATAATAACAACCCAAGTAAAAGCAATATGACAATAAAGAAGAACTGTCGTATCCGGTTCTGGCTGATGGTGTCGCTCATATAGTAATTATATACAACTAAATTAAATAAATAAGACCGATCTGCTGACCGGCCTTATTTATATTGTTCTCCTGTATTCTTTATTACAATTTCACCAGCTTCCATTTACCGGCTTTAAAAAAATACCAGGCGGCTAATGCCAACAGTGTTTCGGCTGCGGGGATAGCAATAAAAGCACCAGTGGGTCCCATACCAAACTCCTTGGCCAGTAACCAGGCCAGTGGTATTTGGAACAACCAGAAACCAAAAATATTGATCCAGGTGGGTGTTTTGGTATCACCGGCACCATTCAGGGCCTGTATCATCACCATGCCGATGCCATAAAAAATATACCCGGCGCCAATGATCTGCAGGGCACTGGTACCATAGCGGTGCACTTCGGGCTCTTTGGTAAAAATGCTGATGATCGGGGAGGCAAACAGAAGAAATAATAGCATTACCCCGGCCATAAAAATAGCATTGTAACGGGCCGTCAGCATCACACTTTTTTCTGCTCTTTCCGGTTGTTGTGCACCAAGGTTCTGCCCTACGAGTGTGGCGGCAGCATTACTCAATCCCCAGGCCGGTAAAATGAAGAAGACCACATTCCTGATGGCCACCTGGTACCCGGCACTTGCTTCAGTGCTGCCGGTATGCGATACCAGCCAGGCCAGTACGATCCAGCTTCCACTTTGAATAAAGAACTGGAAAGTGGCAGGCCAGGCTACATTGAATAATGTTTTTACCACCGGAAGATCCCAGTTGAAATGAGATCGTTTTAATTTGATGGTCTTTTTGGCTCCGAATAAATGATAACATTGATAGAGCACCCCGGCACCCCGGCCGATGGTGGTGGCAATAGCAGCTCCTTTTAATCCCAGTTCAGGAAAGGGTCCGTATCCATAAATGAGGAGGGGACATAAAATGATATTGATACCACTGGCGATCCATAAACTCCACATCGCCATAGCGGCATCACCGGCTCCTCTGAAAATTCCATTGATAAGGAATAATAAAATGATCACTAAAGAACCTCCCATCATGATTTGAGTAAAGCCGGTTCCTTCTTTGACCACTTCAGGGGCAGCTCCCATGATCTTTAAAATATCAGCAGCGAAAACTACGCCTGCAATGCCGAGAATAAGGGCCACGAATATGGAAATAACAATCGCCTGTGCGCCGGCATGAGCAGCGCCATCCGGATTCTTTTCTCCAATACGGCGGGCTACCACGGCAGTTGCCGCCACACTGAGCCCGATTGCTATAGTATAGATCAATGAAATCACAGATTCAGTGAGTCCGACGGTGGCAATTGCATTTTTGCTATTGGGTAAATGGCTGACAAAATACATATCCACCACTGCAAATACCGATTCAAGGCTGAGTTCCAGTATCATGGGAATGGCCAGTAATACAATGGCGGAGCGGATGCTCCCCTTGGTATAATCGTGTTCGTCGCCCCGAAGGGATTGTTTGACGAGGGAAAAGAAATAGGATAACCTATTGGTAGTAGTCGTTTGCGACATGGTTGGTAATAATTAAAATGGTCAATGAAAATACTAGTGACTGCTTGCCACTGACAGACAGGGAAAGCAGTGTTGCAACAGGAAAGTTGCTAGTGTCCGTAAAATTCAGGTTCTTATTTACAATGGGGGCGAACCTTAGCAGATCTTCATATTCGTAAAATTGACGAGGGACAAATGTAGGGAGATTTTTTTTCCTGTTTTATACCTCAAAGTGGTGAATTGAGGTTTTTGCGGGATGAATGGCCGGTTGCTATAAACAAGGAAACGGGTTGCAGCAGTTTTGCCCGGCCATATGAATCGCAAATCTGGCAGGGGGTAAGTCAATAAAGAGAAAATTGCCTGAAAGAAAAATTATCTTGTACCGGATCTTCAGGTGCTGATAAACAAATAGTTTTGATAATTCATTACCCAAAAACGGGAAGCTTTTTTAAGTCACAAACGGCTGATCAAACAGTCTGTTCAAATTAATTAAGACCATGGTTACCGCATTAATTATTACTGTTTTTATTTTGGGATATACCGCTATTGCTTTTGAACATCCACTTCGTTTAAACAAAGCCGCCTCTGCGCTGATAACCGGTGTGCTTTGCTGGACCATCTATATGGTGCAGGCTGCTTCCCCGGAAGCCGTATCAGAGGAGCTGCTTCATCACCTGGCCGAGATAGCTTCCATATTGTTCTTTTTACTCGGTGCTATGACGATTGTGGAGATCATAGATACCCATAATGGGTTTGATATAGTTACCCAAAAGATCAGAACCACCAGCAAAAGAAAACTACTTTATACCATTGCCATCATTACTTTTTTTCTTTCCGCTTTGTTAGATAACCTGACCACGGCTATCGTGATGGCTTCATTGGTTTCAAAGCTATTAACGGATAAGGAAGACAAGCTCTGGTTTTGCGGAATGATAGTGATCGCAGCTAATGCCGGCGGTGCCTGGTCGCCACTGGGAGATGTAACCACCACCATGCTGTGGATAGGCGGACAGATCACGGCATTGAATATTATTAAGCAACTGATCTTGCCCAGCATGGCGGTTTGTCTTTTACCTGCTTTGCTTATCGGCTACCGCTTTAAGCGTTCCACTTTTAGTGTTCCTCTTCATTCGGCCAGGTCGGTTAAGGAAATGAAGGACGGGCAGATCATCCTGGCGGCAGGGGTTGGCTTCCTGATTTTTGTTCCCATATTTAAAA
>CALRSN020000155.1:0-6057 GCA_943370865.1 Bordetella parapertussis | reverse complement strand
TTCAACTGCAGGTGATTCCACTGTAAATAGTATTAACGCAGGAGGATTCGCTGACAGGTAGTCCAGAACCTGTTCATTATTATCTAGCAGTGATAAGCCATAGCCTGTATGTTGTAAGCTTTCAATAACTGGTTCTGCAACGGCATTATTATCAATAACAACGATAAGGTTGCTATCAACAGCAGGATTCGGCTCTTTTGTTTTCATACACCCGTTTATAATATAACTCGTCCAGCATATACTACTCCCTGTTAAAGAGAGTGACAATTGCTCTAGTAGACTATTAGGGACAAGGTTCGGTTAGTGGGATTTTGATGTAGATTAGGAAGGAAAAAGGTACTTTTTTTTCAAATCTATATCCATGATGCTAATCATAGTTATTGCAAAGAGAGCCTTCCCTGCCCCTGGTTTGTACTGATTAAAATCAGGTGGAGCCGAAAATAGTTGGCATGATCGTATTATGACAAAAAAGAGGTTCCTTCCGGAACCTCTTTAAAGGATAAAATATATTCGGAGGATCAGAAATTAAACGCCACCCGAACAAACAACCTTCTTCCGTTGCTGCCCATTTGCACCGCATCCCAAGCACCGCCGGTCTCGGTATTATAAGCCCAGTCTTTAGCCCCTTTTACCACACCGAAATCAGGATGTACATTCAGCAGATTATCAGCACCGGCAAATAAGGTGAATTTTTTACAAAGCGGGTAGCTGAAATAAAGATCAGATACCAGTTTGCCTCCATAATTATATTGATCAGGCACATCACCATTACCATTATCCAATGGTACGGTAGGATTGATACCCAAACCATCTTGTCCGTAACCTAGCAAAACGATCTTACCGAAATACGTCAATCTTGTGCCGGCAGTGAACTTACCCATACCATATTCAAAATTCAATGAGAATTTTGTTTTAGGGGCAGAAGCCAGGATGAATTTTTGTTCCCGGTCACTTAAAAAGGTCTGGCGGAGAAATTCTGAACCGCTCAGTTTAGAGGGAACATTGATCTCGTTGATCTTCATGGTCTGTATATTACCAGCTAATACAGCTTTGTACCGGTTGTTACCCACTTTCTTAGTGTAATCAACTACAATATCAACACCACCATTCGTAGTGGTTACAGCATTGGCAAAGAATTGCGCAAGGCTGACATTAAGGGAAGCCATTTGGTTGCGAAGACCTGCATCTAAGTTAGGATCACTGCCATCAAACTGGCCGCTGATCACCACACGGTCTTTGATACGTACAAAATAACCATCCACGGTTACGTTCAAACCTTTGGCAGCCTGCCAGGCAAAGCCCAAACTTCCGTTGATACTTTTTTCCTGTGTCAGGTCGGGGATACCTGCTGCTTTTGCCAGTGAACTGTAATTCGGGGCAATTTTTACTTCAGCAATCGTAGCTGCCTGTACGGTTGTGAAAGTGGAACTGAAGTTGATCTGTTGTAAGGAAGGAGCCCTGAAACCGGTGCTGAAAGAACCCCGGAAATTCAAACCGGGCTTCACTTTATAGCGGGCAGCGATCTTTCCGTTACCGGTAAAACCAAAATCATTATAATTCTCAACACGGACCGCACCATTCAGCAACCATTTATCCGTGGCTTCATATTCAACATCAGCATAAGCACCAAGTACATGGCGTTTGGCATCCACTTCATCAGAAGGCTGGTAGCCGGGGAAACCCTGTGAACCGGTGGCTTTATCACCACTGGGATCATAATTGGCGTAAGAAGCCTCTTCACCTGCATAGATCTTATAGTTCTCGAAACGGTATTCAGCACCAAAAGCGAGGTTCAGTTTTTTAGAAAGCTGTTTGGCGATATTAAAGTTGGTAGTGTTTTGTAAGAAAGAAAAACCGCCATCATCAAAATGATTATAATAAGCACTCAGTGATGCATTGAATGTTTTATCACCATAGAAATGAAAATCATTTTTACCGGTTGTATTACTCAGGTCCCAGTCCCAGCCGCAGTTGGTCTTGCCTTTTAATCCGCCGGTAACGGAGAGATCATTGATCTTGGTTTGGATATGCGGGCTGTACCAGGTTTCGCCGTCAGAACCTATTCGCATGATATCCGGTACATACACCAGGTCACCATTGGGCTGGGTAGGAAAGCGGTCAGGCCTTGCAGAAAAATTACGGGTGAAGGCATAGGCATCAGATGATTTATGGGTACGTCCGCCAAAACCATAGAGGGTAAGTTTATCATTCAATGGCAATTCTGCATTCACAAAACCACTCACCATATCCAGCGAAGCATCACCATGACCACGGCGGTAAATATTTAAATACATCGCTTCATCATCATTCAGGTAGTTTTCTGTTTTCAAAGCCTGGCGGAATGTTTTTTCACTGGTTAATCCTTCCAGGGTGAAATTGATAAACCCTTTTCTTGCCAGCGGCAAACCAAAATTGACACTGCCGGAGAAAGCATTACCATCTAATTTTTTATCACTTTCATAATCTCTTTTCAATTGCGGTTCGTAGGCGGTGTTGAATTTCGGATCGAGGTAACCCGACCAGCCAAGGTTGCCACTTACCTGGTTCACATTTTTCTTCATCACTAAGTTGATCACCCCGGCAATGGCATCAGAACCATATTGAGCCGAAGCACCATCTCTTAATATTTCCACCCGGTCAATCGCACCGGCAGGGATCGCATTCAGGTCAGTACCGGAATTACCACGGCCTCTTGTTCCAAACACGGCTACAAAAGCGGTTTGGTGACGGCGTTTACCATTTACTAATACTAAAGTTTGGTCTGGTCCCAGTCCACGCAAGGTGGCAAGGTCCACATGGTCGGCACCATCGCTGCCACTTTGTTTATTATAGTTGAGTGAGGGAGCTGCTACGTTAAGGATCGAAGTAAGATCCATACGGGCTGTTGGCATACCTACCTGTCCCACATTTACGATATCTACAGGAACAGGTGTTTCTGTTTTTACCCTTCCGCCGGACCGTGTACCCACCATCACCACCTGGCTCAGTTCGGTGGAATTTGCGTCAAGGGCTACACTCACGGGGCCGCTGCCCGCCTTCACCGTTTGGGTAAAATAACCTACCATGGATACCTCCAGCTCATCACCAGCTGTGCCAGCCAGGCTGAAACTCCCATCGTTACCAGTGGTGGTAGTGCGGTTATTTTTTTTATTGGTAATATTTACACCGGCCAGTGGTAAGCCATCCTTGTCAAGGACCTTGCCGGTAAGCGGTTGCTGTGCAAAAGCAGCAGTAAAAATAAAAAGGACAGCGAACAGCAGTAGTATCGCTTTTCTCATACAGTTAGTTTTAGTTAACAATGATTAAATATAAAATAAATCTGCAAATGAGACAATTTGATAACAATCGTTATTAATTGTTCATGCAGGCAAAGCAAGTAACGGAGAAAGGCATCCTTACCAAATTGCCCCATTCGCTAATTGACCAATTTGGCAAAGAATCATTTTTCAGCGACAGCCACCTTTTTGGCGGGAGCCAATTTACCGGGATATACTTCCAGTGCTTTTTCCAGGCAATCCATTGCTGCATTCAGTGCGTCGAGGTTCAATACATAGGCCAGCCGCACTTCATTTTTGCCCAGGCCGGATGTTCCATAAAAACCGGTGGCAGGGGCCAGCATCACAGTCGCATTATTATAAGAGAAATCTTCCAGCAGCCACTGGCAGAATGCATCACTGTCATCAATCGGTAACCTGGCTATGGCATAAAAGGCACCGCCGGGGTTGGGGCAGAAAACACCGGGCATTGCATTCAGCCGTTGCACCAGTAAATTTCTTCTGCGCAGGTACTCTGCTTTTGGTGCATCAAAATAGCTGGTTGGCAGATCCACTGCTGCTTCACCCATGATCTGGGCCAGGCCGGGAGGGCTTAATCTTGCCTGTGCAAATTTCATAGCTGCATCATACACTTCTTTATTCTTGGTTACAAACGCACCGAGCCTGGCGCCGCAGGCACTATAGCGTTTGGAGATCGTATCCATCAATACCACATGCTGATCTAATCCCTCCAGGTGCATGGCGCTGACATACTCACCGTCATAACAAAACTCCCGGTAAGCTTCATCACTGAAGAGGTATAAATTATGTTTGATGCAAATAAGTTTCAGGGCTTCCATTTCTTCCCGGCTGTACAGGTAACCTGTTGGGTTATTCGGGCTACAGATGATGATTGCTTTGGTTTTATTCGTAATTACTTTTTCAAAATCAGCAATCGGGGGCAGGGCAAAACCTGTTTCTATATTCGAAGTGATTGGCACCACGTTCACACCGGCTGCACAGGCAAAGCCATTATAGTTGGCATAGAACGGCTCGGGAATGATCACTTCATCGCCGGGGTTCAGGCAGGTGAAGAAGCCAAACATGATGGCTTCACTGCCACCGGTGGTAATGAGTATCTGGTCGTGACGGACATCAATGCCCACACTTTTATAATACTGCACCAGTTTGCGGCGGTAGCTTTCATTGCCGGCACTGTGGCTGTATTCCAATGTTTTTATATCTGCATGACGTACCGCATCCAAAATAGCAGGCGGGGTTTCAATATCAGGCTGGCCGATATTGAGGTGATATACTTTCAGTCCTTTCTTTTTGGCGGCCTCAGCATAGGGCACCAGTTTCCGTATTGGTGAAGCTGGCATTTGCAGGCCACGGGTAGAAATGTTTAGCATGGGGCAAAGGTAAGACGGGAAGAGTTAATTAGTTAACCAGTTCATTGGTTTATAAGGGGGCGGTATTTTGTAGTATCGCTGAATGAGGTTTCTGGTACAGGCATAACTTGGCTTTGTTATTATCTATGAGTCGGAGGAACTTTTCAGTTTTCACGCCCAACCTCAAACCAGCAACAATAAACTTCAAACTGTACGTATATCAGCAATTCCACTTAGCTTTTTTGCGGGAATCACTGTGTCATGCCTGATAAACGACTACAAGAGAATCCATGTTCCTTCTATTTGTGGATGTAAATTCCTGCAGTTCCTTTGTGCTAATCCCCCCTGTGAAAGCAAAAACCTATTTGCTTCACCCTTTTAAACCGAACCTTATGTCAATGCGACAGCTTAAGATTAGCAATGCTATCACCAGCCGTGAATCCCCCTGTCTCGCCAAATATCTACAGGAAATCAGTAAGTTGCCCATGCTTACACCCGACGAGGAAACAGACCTCACCCGCCGGATCAAACAAGGAGATACAGATGCTCTCGACAAACTCACCAAAGCCAATCTTCGTTTCGTGGTATCGGTGGCTAAAAAATACCAGGGGCATGGTCTCCAGTTGGCTGACCTCATCAATGAAGGCAATATTGGCCTGATACAAGCCGCCCATCGTTTTGATGAGACCCGTGGTTTCAAATTCATTTCTTTTGCCGTGTGGTGGATACGGCAAAGTATTGTGCAGTCCATTTCAGATAAAGCAAGATTGGTCAGGATACCGCTCAATAAAGTGAATCTCAGCAGCCAGCTCCGGCAGGCACAGTCCAGTATGGAACAGCAACTGGAGCGGATGCCTTCGGTAGATGAACTGGCTGAACAAATGCATATGCCGGCAAAAGAGGTAGCCGATGGTCTCGGTTGTACCATACGATCCGTGAGCCTGGATGCACCGGTGATGGAAGAGGAAGAAGGCAGCCTGCTGGATACCTTAGAAAACCCGGATGCCGGTAAAGAAAACGAAGTATTTATTACCGTGGAATCCTTAAAGACCGAGATCGGCCGTACGCTGGAGCAACTTACCGAACGGCAGCGGGAAACACTTTGTTATTTCTTCGGCATCGGCCAGGATCATTCTCTTTCCCTGGATGATATTGCCATGAAATTTGACCTCACCACCGAACGGGTGCGGCAGATCAAAGACAAAGCCCTGGAAAAATTAAGGGCCCTGCCCAATTTCAATTTATTAAGAACGTATCTAGGGGCATAAGTGTCAGACACATTTGGTCCGCAACTCATTTATGAGAAAGCGAGTCGTGATCCCGGGGTTGGCCCGGGATTTTTTTATACTGAGCGGAGCCAAAGCTTAGTACTGTAGTAATGTTGCTCCGCAATTACCCGAAAGGAATCTGTA
>CALRSN020000154.1:0-6057 GCA_943370865.1 Bordetella parapertussis | reverse complement strand
AAAAAAGAGTCATTGTTCTCCGGTAAATTTTCCAAACCCTTAATGCTGGCCTTTCTCTTAGCCTTGTTCAACCAGTTATCCGGCATCAATGCCATCATCTATTTTGCACCAAGGGTATTTGAAATGGCGGGACTGGGAAAAGATGCAGCATTCTTATCCAGTGCCGGTATTGGTATCGTCAACTTTTTATTCACCATGCTGGGCTGGTACCTGATCGACCGCAGCGGCCGGAGGAAACTGATGTATATCGGTTCGGCAGGTTATATTATTTCACTGACATTAATGGCACTGGCTTTTGCCGGTTATATCAACGGCGGCATCAGCATCTTTGTTTTCCTTTTTATCGCTGCCCATGCCATTGGCCAGGGTTCGGTGATCTGGGTTTTCCTGTCTGAAATATTTCCCAATTCGGTACGGGCTTCGGGTACTTCTTTTGGCTGTCTGACGCATTGGGTGTTTGCGGCCCTCATTTCGCAAACCTTTACCTTCTTTGCCAACAGGATCGGTGGCAGTTATATTTTCGGCTTCTTTGCCGCCATGATGGTATTGCAATTACTGTTTGTGTGGAAAATGATGCCCGAAACAAAAGGCGTGGCGCTGGAAGATATGGAAGTGAGGGTGGGGCATTGAGGAATTTCGGGTTAATGCAATGGTATTGACTGAGAGGCTTTTTGTACACTGAGTATGTTGGGTGCACTATTTCATCGATGGTTGTTCAGTATTGAGTCTATAATCAAACCTGCACCGATTGGATTATAGCCCTTTTCAATACAAGCCCTATTTAATTGTTCTGCCGAATAAGAATTTTTTCCGGCATCGAAATTGTTATTTTCTATTGCATTCATGATTTCTTTTACCGCAGATTTTGTTAATACTTTCTTGAAGGTTGATAGTTCTTTTAAGTAAGAGTCGCTGAAATAAGTAAAAAAGGTTCTGTCATTTAAAGATAAACTGGTGATTTGAGTGGTGTCAAGTTGCTCCCGTGTCAAACAATGAAAAGGGAATAGATATCTGAGTTGCTTCTTATCAATATTTTTTAATGCCATTATTGAAAATCGTTTGCCGGGACATAACTGGTCTTTCAATGGAATTTTATCAAGCCCTTCTAATTTTAAAATGGTAAAGTCTCCCGAGTTGTAAGAATCTATGATTTTGTAATGCGTTCTAGGATTGAAGTTGCAGGGGCGATTTATAAAGCAATTATATTCATATAAGGTGTCATTCCTCTGTCTAATCTTCGTCACCTCGCCGTCAGGCAAGAGAAAGCTATAGTCTTCAACTAGTATGGCCGAAACTTTAGATTGCGAACAGCTGAACAAGAGAAAAATCAAGAATAATATTGATATTTTTTGCATGAGGGTTATAGTTGCAGCCAACGTAGAGGGTTTTAGTTAGGTTGGAAATTAGAATGTCGTCTGCCCATTTTTTATTAACTAAATAGTTTCGAAAACAAGCCTTTTTTTTCTGGCTTTTCAATTCCCCAAATCAACTCGTCATCACACTTTATTGCTTTGTCAATGTTGGGCCCAAACTTACCCCAGGCAAAGCCTGATTTATTTTCCTTGTTACGCAAATCTGCGATAACGAAATTGTCTGGAAGTGAGGTAGCGAAAACTCTAAGGGTATTGTCGCCAGAATTTCTTGCAGCAGCTAAATCCATAAAGCCGTTATTGTTCCTCCAGATTTCAAAGACAGTTTTTTCATGAATGATATTGAGATTTGAATTTCCGATGTCTTTGCCATATTCGTCAATATGCTGTATAAATTGGGATAAATTGTCAGAGTGTTTAACTACCACCGCAGGGTCGTGGCAAACATAAAATACAGCACCCCAATTCCCTTTGGAATCAATATCTAAAATCCAAAAATTTCCAAAACCGTCGTGTCCGAGTTGTACAGAGTAAGGGAAGATGTTTTCAAAGCCGAATAGTCCAATACCGTCGAATGTAATTTCGTCGATGCCATAAAATTCAAACCCCTTTGTAAATTTCAATAGCTCTCTAACCTCTGACGGAATTTGTTTTGTTGGAAGCCCTTTGGCTAGATTGTCAATTTCATTATCTGTCAAGCCTGGCAGCAATTCAATTTTATATTCGTCTCCGTCTTCGGAAATGTATGTTTCCTTTAAGAGTGATTTTAGCTGTTCAGTGAGTGTCATATCAAGTGGTGTCTTTATGATTATGGGAGCAGGATTTAATCTATGTTAGGAATTAGGATTCCGTTTACCTATAACCCCTGCCTATTGGCTAAATGAAACATCTTCGCCTATTAATGACGCCACATACCTAAGAAGTTTCCAGCTCTGACTTCCCTTGTAATATATTATATCCTGGTACTTTTTGGGATTGCCAGTATACCCAAATTCGTCGATGCGTTTTAATCCATACACTCCTGATAGTATAACAGTGTTGCTTTCAATTATTGCAGTTAACTTGCAAAATATCCCCGAATACTCCTGTATGTAGGTCGTAAGTGTATCTTTATTTCCATTGTCTTTTACTATAAACTCCGAATTTACTAATGCATATTTGACCTTGTTGTAAATTCCAACTGAGTCATTTAACTTAATAATAATCTTTGAATTACCCTCCTTTTGACTGAAAGAGCATATCGAACTTAAAAGCATTGAGATTAAGACCAGGTATTGCATAGAACAGATGGTTTGTTTAAAGATAATATTTCCTGGGCTCTCTGTAGCCTTTTAAACATATAATGATACAACAACAGTATGGTTTTTATTTTTATGACTGAGATGGAAGACTCGGGATAGCCGGGAATAAAAAGATGAGAGTTTATTCGTCTGCCAGCATAGCAAGCTGCCTCTTATACTCCGTTTAGACTTCTCAACTTAAAATTAGTTATGGGTCTACGGTAAAGGTTTTACGAACTGGTCTTAGGCTACTTTTATAATCATAAACGTAATATCCAATAAGTTTGGCAGTGTCGTTATAGATTTCATGTCTTCGGAGTCGGTTTTGAATATCATAAAACTTGTAGTCCTTGCTAACTTGTCTACCCCCTTCTTCAATTACTAGTTCTTCTGTTACATTATTAAATTTGTCAGTCTTATATCGAAATGTGTCTATTGGAGTTAACAGCTCATTCCATTCTTTTCCCCTTGTTCCGTCTTCTTCAAACCATATTCTTGTAAACTCGTATCCGTTCTGAGAATAGGTATAATTTTCAATCCAGATTAGTCTATTGCCCTCTAATGAGCGTTCTTCTTTAAGTCTTCCCGATGAATCGTATGAATATAAATAATGGTCTTGTGTAGAATTTAGTATGGGGGCAATCTTTTCAATTAACTGACCTAGATTATTATATTTATAATTCCAAATAGACACCAGAGCCCATGATTTTTGTTTTTCGTAATCATCCTCGGTTATTATACATCCGCCTGGCCTTCCCAAACCCTTGTCAACATCTTTTTTGATACGTCGTTTAAAGTCGAATGAAACGGACTGAATGAGTTGAGCCTTTTCATTATAGTGGTATAACGTTTTGGTTAGTGTCTGGCGTAGGTCTTTTTCATCAATTCGGTAATATTCTATGCTTTTTTTTCCTAAACTATCATAGAAAATCAATGATGTAGCAGGTACGTAACTTTCAAATGAGGTATAAATAACTTCTTTTTCACGACCTGCTTGGTCGTTACTAAGCACTCTTGCAATGATGGGATTTAAGGTATCCGTGGCAAAGAAATAATAAGTAGAGCATACATCATTAGTCTCGTAACTGATACTTATTCCCTTTTCCGTGGGTAATTCATAATTACTGTCTGCGTTTTCGACAGCTTGTTGGTTTGTTTGGCAGCCCAGTAATATAAGAAACAAAAAAATAATGCTTAAACGCATTTGCTAATATTTGTTATTCCCAAACTTGGCGAGCTGTCTACTAATGGGTACAACTCGTAACTTTGCAAAAGTTCCTGTCCCCGAAGCATTCGCTTCTTATCTAAATCTTCCATTACCAAAGTACAAAAAATATTGATTAGGGGTACAGCCACTTTCGCAAATACAAGTGAGCTATTTCCTTAGTCATAAAAAAGCCTCCCCGCTACCGGGAAGGCTCTTGCTAAAAAAATATCTGATCAGTTCGTCTTATAGATCTTCACCACGCCATCATTCTCACTGCTCACCACCACCAGGCTTTTGCCCACGGGGCTTTTTTGTGCGGGGATAAAAGTGATCCCTTCAGGAGCATCACCGGTTGCTAACAGTTTAATAAAAACCGGATGTGCCGGGTTGGAAACATCGTAGATAGCCAGGGCATCTGCTCTTTCCATACCTACAAAAGCAATTTCTTTCCGGCCTACTAAGCCGAGTGTAACGCCTTCGGGTTCCACACTCTTATCATCGCTGCGGGCTTCATCATATAACCCGGCAGCAAAACATTTTTGATCCAGTTCATTTTTACTGTCAAAAATTTGTTGTCCTGTAAAGCCATTCCATACACTGAAGGAACGGCCTCCCATGGAGTAGAGTTCATCAAAATCTCCGTCACCGTCAGTATCACCCAAGGTAGTAGTTACATTCAGGCGTCCGAGTTTGGCATCTGTTTTCAACGTAGCATCCGGGAAAGCCGTTGCATCCAGCGAAATATCTTTTACTCTTTTGATCTCTGCAAATGCACTGTACTCACGGGCATCACCTTCGTTTGCAGTGAAGAGGTAAGGGGTGCCATATTTTTCCAGTACCGCAATGGCATCTGGCTCATACATTCCTTTCACGGTCCAGGGTGCTGTAATATATCCGCCATTCCGGTCGCTGGGGTCGATGGCATTGGCAGCAAGATTATAATTCTTAAATCCTAAGGGGAAAATGTTGGTGATCTTCCGGCTGCGGATATCAATCTTTGCAATGGCATTATTTTCCTGCAGGGTCACCCAGGCCGTTTTTGAATCATAAGAAATGGTCAGGTATTCCGGTTCTATATCCTGTGCAAAGCTGGCGTTGGGTCCGTAGATACGAAGTCCTTTTGATTTCAGGAAAGCGGCCTGACCGGCAAAGCTGCCAAAATCAAGGGTTGTTACCGCATAGTTCTGCTGCACGCCGATGATCGAAACTGTACCCAACGGATCAACTGTGTAGGTGTCATTCGGTTCGCCTTCATTAGCCGTGAGGATGTATTTACCATCATGCGTATAAGTGATCATATCGGGTAAGGCGCCCACCGTCACCTGTTTCACCAATCCATAATCAGTTGTTTTAAACACCACCACTTTTCCCGGATCAGTCTTGGTAAAACCTTCCACGGCGGCAGCTACTTTGCCTTCACTTACAGCCACACTGTTCACGCCACCACCATAAGTTGCAATATCAATGAAGCCTGCACTCACCGGGTTGGCCGGGTCGGCAATATTCAATACATCAATTCTTGTATTACCGCCGCTGTTGGTAACAATAAATAATTTTTTGGTCAACGGATCATAAGCGGTGATCTCAGCGGCACCTTCCGCACCCACCGTTGTGGAGCTGATCTCGGTGAAACTGGAAGCCTCTTCGGGGATATAATAATCATCATCGTGGGGGTTACAGGAAGCCAGTACCACTGCAGCCAGCAGGGCCAGGGTCAGTTTTCGTTTCATAACAGTGTTTATAGTTGTTGAGGCTGCAACATACCGGCCCTGTGTTAACGGGATATGAAGAAGGGGTTACGGAATTATTAAGGAGGGAGTTAATAAGTCGGAATAAAAGTTTGTTGTGTGCTCACAGGTATGCCTGGCAGTTTTGCAGCAATATCATTGCCGGGTAACATAATGCTGGGGATTTTAAGAACTGTTCCATCTTTCATATAGATCAAAGTCATTGTGAAATTTCCCCAGGGGCACCTGGATGCAGTATTTTGTTCAATGACCATTTCTTCTATATCCTGCTTTTTATAGACAGTTACTGCCCCGCTCGTTCCATAGGAAAAAGTGGTTGAGCCCTTTGAAAGAATAAGCAGTTTTCCTTTTGCGTTTTTATAGTAATTGTAAGCAAGAAATAGATTAATTCCTGCCAATAGCGGGAATGCAAGAATCAATATAATAAGTGCTGCCGGGGATGGGTTGGTTGA
>CALRSN020000153.1:0-6088 GCA_943370865.1 Bordetella parapertussis | reverse complement strand
GGCCTTTTGACGGGTTAGTTTAAAATAAATATCCCTGGTTCCCGGGTTCGATACCGTATTCAATGAAATTTCAGGTTCAATAAAAAAAAGAGCACTATCCACCCATCCCCATTGCATATAGGCATTAGCCAAAGCCAGTGCAGCCAGGCTTCCCTGTGTCTTATTTTTTTGAGATGCCGCCAAATTTTTTGCCTCAAGTGCAAATGAGTAAAGGGTGTCCCTGTTCAGGCTTTGATATTCCTCGCAAAGTGAAAGCAGGATATCCAGCCGGTACTTTTCGTCTTTGGTGGCCCAAAGTTTCTTTTTCAGTCCATCTATTCTTCCGGTTTGCGAATTACCAATGACTGGCAAGAGGAAAAAACTCAGGATAATATAATACTTATTGCAACGCATCAGGTGTTGAAGACTAAAAATAGAATAAAATGACTCATTAAAAGGGTATGTACTACAAATTAAGTATTTCCCGCTCTGGTTTAAAGTGCAATTTTTATGGCGATGATACTCCCGGATAATACCGCCACCAAATCCATAATCTTCTGAATAATCAGCCTTGAAAGGCTGAGCTGGGCCAACAAAACTGAACGTTAAAGACCACGGTTTTTCACGGGATAAACCAACCTATTCATGACTGCTAAAGTTTCGCAAATGATCAAATCATTATTCCTTTCCCTCGTAGTTTTTTTGGGGTATCAGGTAATCGCATCCGGTCAGTTAAGGCCAGCAGGGCAAATAAATATCAGTGCCTTATATAACAAAGTAACCCTGCCTGTTAACCAGCCAGCCAGGCACAGCAACCAGACAGGGCAACATCGTACCCAGGGAATATGTGATACGATCATTTTAAATCGTCAGTCAGCTATTGACAGTTTTCCTGTTTTATACGCCGGCTGTTCTACCGTTGGCATCCTGATGATCGATGGACAAAATGCCAGCCCGGCTATTACCAATTTAGATTCCCTGCAAACCATCACTACTATTACGGGCAACCTGGTCATCAGGAATACTTCGCTCACGAATTTATCAGCTCTTTCGGGTCTTGTAGAAATAGGTGATACGCTTCAGCTGGAACATAACAGCCTGCTGACAAGCATAGGACTAAACAACCTGACGGAATTAGGTGGCATCATCCTGCTTGACCTGCCGGTATTAACCAGTATTGACGGGCTAAGCAATAATCTCAGCACCATTGGTACTATTAATATTGACTCTACAGCGCTAACCAGTTTAAACGGATTAAGCGGGATCACCTCGATCACAAACGGAATTTTTAATGGGTTAAGAGTTGCGCATACACCCATTGTAAACTTAAACAGTCTCGCTAACCTTACGACAATTGCAGGGTATTTAATATTGGACAATAACCCGGACATGACAAGTATTGGCCTTACTAATCTCACACAATGCTCGGGTTTTCTTTTCGGCAGCCTGCCTAATTTAACCAGTATCGCCAACCTAACTACCAATCTTTCAACTACAAGTATTGGTACCTTCTGGATGATCCAAACAGGGCTATCGGATTTGTCGGGGCTTAGTGGCCTTACTTCTGCTTCCAATTTCTATATCTGGCTCAATCCTAATCTGACTTCTTTGCATGGGCTTGAAAACTTATCGGGTAATATTGATGGTGGTATTTCCTTCTGGGCCAACGACCAGCTTACCAATATTACAGCACTAAGCAATATTACAAGCCTGAATAATGGCACATTGGAAATACATGGTAATAACCTCTTGTCTGATTTAACAGGCCTGGGGAATATAACTGTAGTCGGGCAACGGTTACGGGTATTTGAGAACCCGGTTATTACTTCACTGGATTTTCTGCATCCGAATCTTGACATACAGGATAATAATAATGAAGGAGTCGAGATCAGGGACAATAATCAACTGGCCTTATGCTCCTTTACTCCTCTTTGTACTTATTTAAATAATGGTGGCTTTGGTGATATTCAAAATAATGCAGCTGGTTGCAGCAGCGCTGCCGAAATAATTGCGTCCTGTAATACTTGTACGGTAAGTGTCTTAAAAACCTGGACAGGATCAATAAATACAGATTGGAATGAAGCAGGTAACTGGGCACCAGCAGGTGTTCCGGCCATTTGTGATACTGTATATATACCAACCGGGATTTCTCATTATCCTGTTGCCAATTACAATATCACTATCCATGGGCTTATCATGGAGTATGGTACATCCTTAGACCTTGGTAACTACAGCCTGATAAATAATGGTGAAATAGAAATTTTTGACGCCAGTATTAATTCCAACAATAACAACAACGCTATACTTTTCAGAAATGCTGTTAATATTTCTGTTGAGAATGCAACGCTTTCTGCATCCAATATCAGGATCGAAGGTTATAAAGGAGAACTTTATTTTATTGAAAATGTATGTTACGGCAATGTCACCATCAGTGATAGTGCCAGCAGAATTGGCCAAAATATTATCTATGGCAATACCGTCAACGGCGACTTCAGCCTTACCACCAATAGTACTGATGCCAATGCAGAAACATTTCTTTCTGCCAGTGGTGAAGATGAAGTATTCGGAAATGTGACGCTTACCATCAATGAACCTGTTACCATTCATGTGGGAAGCGGTAATGCATTGAAGATTGAAGGTGATTTGACTGTAAATACAGACATGGATCCCCAATATATCGGCCTGAATGAAATAAAATTCATTGGCGGAGGCTCCAGCCATATCCGTCAAGGGGGTAGTACGCCGATAACTATTCAGAATCTCTATCCCGAAAAATTCTCCCGCTTTTCTTATATCATTCCTGAACAGGATACATACATAGGGTTCAGAACTCAATTCCTGGGAGGTTTGATAAAAACGACGCCGTCCAAACTTCTTATTTTCAAAGATGATGCACATATCAACCAGACCTCCAGTGAAAGCTGGGTATGGGGTCCTTTGAGAAAAATCGGCAATGATCAATTCCAGTTTCCCGTGGGTGACAGTCTGAAACAGGCCGTCATGTCCATGACAGCACCATCTTCTGTGACGGATGTTTTTACAGCACAGTATTACCGCACCAACCCAACTGCTGCCGGTTATGATACGGCCCAGCACGCCTTGAGTCTAAGCTATATCTCCGGAAAAGAATACTGGATGCTGAACAGGGATAATGGAACTTCAACTGTTCGTGTGACCCTTAATTATGACAGCACAAGAAGTAATACAACAGCATCATTGTATAGCTTACGCATAGCACAGTGGAATGGAAGCCAGTGGTTGAACAGGGGTGTTTCTTCCCTCACCGGAAACCTGGGTGAAGCTTTTATCACTTCACTCGATACACTCTCTTCTTTCGAACCTCTTACATTGGGATATATAGAACCACCGGTTATCCCGGTGATCACCCTGGGTAATACGGATAGTGTGGCTTGCCGCAACGGCACCATCAAGGTCCGGTTCACGGTGGATACTTTGATGTATTCCAACAACAATTTTATTGCCCAATTATCGGACTCAACCGGAAGTTTCAGCAACCCAACCAATATCGGAACAAGATTCAATAGCAACCGGTCTGACTCTATCACAGCATTTATTCCATTCAATACGCCCCTGTCGGACCTATATAAAATAAGAGTGATCGGCACATCACCACCAGATACCAGTATCAACTTCAAACCATTAATTGTAAAAGCCATCCCTTCCTTACCATTCACAGTAGAAGGCCCATCGCCAGCTTGTATAGGGGGTGGTGTATATAAATATTATCCCAGCCAGAAAGAAGCCGGTGTGAACTTTAACTGGACACTCGGCAGCGGTGGCACATTCACTACTAATCAGGACACCATTTATGTTACCTGGACAACAGCAGGTAATCATTTGATAACACTCCAGACATCCAACCAGTGTGGTAACGGACCCAGTGCCAATAAACTGGTAAGTGTTGCTCATCCAGCACCAACCCAGGCACCTGTGTTAACAAAAACAGGAAGATGGCTCTATTCATCGGCTCCTGCCCCGGCTCAAAATGCAGCAGGCTATAATTGGTATAGAAATGATACCTTGATCAACGGTGCCGCCAATTCATCCTATTATGCATCACTTGCAGGAACGTATACAGTAAGATACTATAACACTTGTGGTGATGGCCCTGCATCCAATTTATTTTCATTTGCAGCGAATTCAATTCCACAAACCATCAGCTTCCCTTCTATTCCTGCTAAAACATATGGTGATTCTGCCTTTGTAATCAGTGTATCTGCTTCATCAGGTTTGCCTGTTTCGTTACAATTAACCAGCGGCCCGGGGTCTCTTTCAGGAAGCACTTATACAATTACAACTACTGGCACTTCTTCCCTTATTGCCACCCAGCAAGGCGATGATGTGTATGATACTGCAGCATCTGTAACACAGCATATCGTTGTAAATAAGGCCTCTCAAACAATTGATTTCCCTGCAATCGCAGACCAGTTGCCGGGTGCAGGTTCGCTTATGCTGAATGCAACTGCTTCGTCCGGTTTACAGATCAGCTATTCGCTTATTTCTGGTCCGGCAACAGTAGCAGGAAATCAACTGACAATAACCGGTTTGGGTACGGTATCCGTTACGGCCCAACAAAATGGAGACACCAACTATTTAGCTGCCACTGCCATCAATCGCACATTTTGTGTACGAGTTACTGAATTAACAACAATCACAGGTCAGCAGTTTGTATGCCCAGGCCAGGCCGTTACTTATAAGATCAATAATGTTCCGGGACTGGTATACAATTGGCGACTGTCTGACGGAACAACCTATCCTTCAACAGCTGATAGTCTAGTGATCAACTGGAACACACCCGGTACTTATACATTGATCGTATCAGCAACAGGACCTTGCGGATCAGCTACCGCTAATGATTCGCTGACTGTAAATGTGATTACCCCTGTTATACCCGGTGCCGTTTCTAATATGTTGCCCGTAAACGGAGCTGTTGATCAGCAATTGCCATTATCATTATCCTGGCTGCCAGGATCTAATGCTGTAAACTATGACCTGTATCTCTGGGATTCTGCAGCAGCAGTGGCCACCACTCCATACGCAACAAACATTCCAACTGTTCAATACATCATACCTGCCGGAGCACTTCTGTATAATAAAGCCTATAAATGGAAAGTAGTTTCGAAAAATGCCTGCCTGCAAACAGAAGGGTCTGTTCAGCAGTTCCGGTTAAAAAAATTACCCGACCTGGCCGTAAGTGAAGTACAGGCACCAGCAACCGTTTTCTCCGGGCAATCGATTACTATAAATTGGAAGGTGACCAATAACGGTCCGGGGAATACGACTACTAACCAGGCCTGGACAGATGCTGTATTCCTGTCTTTTGATACAATTCCGGTTTTCACTATTCCACCGAACACCAATCCCGGAGGATGGAATTACCTGGAATTCCCGGTAAGGCCTTTGCTAATTGGCACCCGAAATAATGTGGCTGCCCTTGACAGTGGTCAGCACTATACCAATTCTATCAATTTTACTTTGCCGGTAAATTATAGCCAGCCTTTATATGCCTATGTGATCACCAATTATCCTAATGGTATCAATGCTCCTTTGCAAACTATTTACCTGAATGATACGGCAAGAGCTCCGCAGCCGGTAAACGTAACCTTATCACCCACACCTGACCTGCGGATTGATACAGTATTCACCCCGGCCTCTACTTTCTCCGGAAGCACCATCAACGTAACATATAAAGTGAAGAATTACGGTGTGCTTACACCAGCCGGCAGCAGCTGGACGGATAAGCTGTACATATCACAAAGCCCCACATTCAATCTCAATACAGCAACTCCGTTAACGCTGGTGAAACCAAACGGAACATATTATCCCAACACTACAGATGCTACTGTGAGTAACAACACACAATTACTGGCCGACAGCTCCTATACCAAAACCTTACAAGTGGTTATCCCGAATTTCATATCAGGCCCTTATTTCATTTATGTAGTTTGTAATGCAACCAATTCAGTATATGAAGGTGCACTTGCAAACAATAATACCGGTAACAACCAGCTACAGGTATTCCTTACCCCAACTCCGGTTCTTACTGTAAGTTCACTGACAGTACCGGTATCAGTGGCCAGTACGACAC
>CALRSN020000152.1:0-6091 GCA_943370865.1 Bordetella parapertussis | reverse complement strand
CATTGTTTTCCTCCGGGAAGGACACGGCGGTTTTATGTTCATTCATAATGATAAAACCCGTCACCAGTTTACCATCAAAGAAAGGATGCTGATGGAAGTAGCTAAAAGTATTGAGATCGCTTATGAATTGTGCAACCTCTTCACTGTTTACAATGTGGATATGGAAGTGCATGCAGATATCAATACCAACCCGCATTTCAAGAGCAATGATGCACTGAAAGAAGCGATGGGCTATATTCTCGGGATGGGGTTTGCTTTCAAAGCAAAACCCGAAGCCTTTGCCAGCAGCAGCTGTGCCAATAAAGTGGTGAACTGATCGCTATCCCGCTACCTTGTCAAAGCGGGGTTTCCCTCCGCTAAAGGAATTGTCTCCCCTATTTTTTGTTCTTTCTTCTCCACCCAACAACCAGCACAACGAGTAATAACAGACCAACGCCGATCCTGATCATGGCACCTTTTTTTTCCTTTGCTCTTCTTGATTGCTGGTCTTTCATCAGTGCTTCAAGGTTGCGGATATTGTTTTCATCGTAGTTGCGGGTCTCGATCCCACGGGAGCTGTCTTGTGACGAGGTTGCGGCAGAATCAACCAAAACTGGCTTGATGAGTCCTGTATCAGTTTGAGCACTAATAAGTATTGAAAAAAGTAATAGCCCTGAAAGAAATAGCTTACGCATAAAACTTTTTGGTGAAACTATACTTTCACCATAAGAGAACTATACCGTGAAGCTGGTATTTTAGTTGAGAGGGGTAGTTGCAGGCTTTGCAACAACAGCTGACTGTTCAACTGGTTTAAGTAAAAGGGAAGCTGCAGCAGAGGAAGTGTTACCGAGATAGATCTGTTCCATTTTCTTGCTGTCTTCGTGGGCAAGAGAGAACGTGATACAAACCATGACAAATAAGAGGACTACAATATTTTTTTCGGATAAGATTCTTCTCATAACGTCTGTAAAGTGCTGCAAATTAAAGTATAAATCCCATATTTACTAATCTCCTTATCACGAGGTGTTGAATCAGAGCTTTTTAAAACTCTTGTTCAGTCCCCCGATATAATCCAGTATCGCCTCCCGGCCTGTTCTTTCTGTAGCGGAAGTAACAAAATAAGGCGGCGGCTCTTCCCATTTTTCGGCCAGGGCTTTAATGAAACTATCAACATTTCGTACAGTCGCCCCCGGTTTGTTTTTATCGGCTTTGGTAAAGGCCAATACAAAGGGCACTTCCCATTCGCCCAACTGGCTGATAAATTCAAGATCTACTTTTTGCGGTTCATGCCGGGTATCGATCAGCACAAATAAACAAACGAGATTTTCTCTTTTCCGGATGTAAGATTCGATCATATTCGACCAGTTCCTTCTCGCTTTTTGGGAAACCGTGGCAAAACCATAACCGGGAAGGTCCACGATGAACCATTTTCGTTTATCCGAAGAAACGATCTCAAAGTGGTTGATGAGTTGCGTCTTTCCGGGTGTGGCCGATGTCTTGGCCAGGTTTTTCTTATTGGTCAGCATATTGATCAGGGAAGACTTTCCTACATTACTCCGGCCAATAAATGCATATTCTGGCTTCTCGGCAGGCGGGCATTGCTTGTAGGTGGCACTGCTGATGACATATTCTGATGAAATGATCTCCATCGGGCAAAGGTACAGGGCGAAATGCACAAGCCATCAAGTTTACAAACAGATGCCACCCTGTCTTTTTATGAAATCCTGAACCTTTTGCTGTGCTGGCTTGTACCTATCCTGCTTAACTTTGCACTCCCATGTCAAATCCCTTACCGCACGATCATATTACCCCCTTTAAGGATTCCCAAAAACCCAAAAAGGAGCAAGTGGCTGAAATGTTTGACCGCATTGCAGACCGCTATGATTTCATGAACCGCTTTCTCTCCGCCCGGACCGATATTGGATGGCGCAAAAAAGCGATCCGGCTCCTTAAAAAAGACAAGCCCCAGCTTA
Source organism: Bordetella parapertussis (assembly GCA_943370865.1). Classification (GTDB taxonomy): domain Bacteria; phylum Bacteroidota; class Bacteroidia; order Chitinophagales; family Chitinophagaceae; genus CADEDV01. The sequence goes on along the minus strand of CALRSN020000152.1, from coordinate 4,139 downwards.
TTCTTGATATTGCCACCGGTACCGGTGATATGGCCCTGATGGCCTATAAAATGCTGAAACCTGCTAAAATTGTCGGCATTGACATATCAGCACAAATGCTGGAAGTGGGCCGAAAAAAGATTGAAAAAGAAGGACTTGGGGATAAAATCGAGCTACAGGGCGGAGATTCCGAAACAATAAATTTTGCAGAAAATACGTTTGATGCCGTGATGGCGGCTTTTGGGGTGCGAAACTTTGAAAACCTCGAAAAAGGGCTTACCGAAATGCTCCGGGTGCTGAAACCCGGTGGTCAGCTGGTAATTCTTGAATTTTCTACACCAAAACGAAAGGCAGTACGTGGATTGTATAACCTGTATATGGGCATTGTGGCTCCGCAGGTAGCACGATGGTTCAGGCAGAATAAGGAGGCTTATCAATACCTGAACGAATCATCCAACGCTTTTCCTGACCGCCAGTTATTGGTTGATATTTTAAACAAAATTGGTTATTCCGATACCCGATTTAAATCGCTAAGCTTAGGTATATGTTGCATTTACACCGGAAGAAAGCCAGTATAGTCAAAGCCGGATGCTGTTTCCTCTTTGGTTTTATTGTTTTGCTACAACAGGCTGCCGCACAACCGGCTGACCTGAATTTGTATGATCATGACAGTAAGCCTTACTATTTTGGTATTACCCTCGGTGTTAACCTGGCTCGTTTTCATACCGAATTACATCCCCGTTTTTTAGCAGATGATAGTGTGCTGGTGGCAGAACCTGTTAACTCAGGCGGTATGACATTGGGTCTTCATGCCACCGCCCGTTTATCAGATCGTTTTCAACTTCGCTTCAACCCGCAACTGATGTTCATGGAGCGGAGTATTTTTTACAAACTGAAACATCCTGACCCCATCGAAAATTCAGTTGATATTACAAAGAAAGTGGAGTCGGTGACCGTAGCATTCCCGGTACAAATAAAATTCCAGTCAGACAGGATTGGTAATTTCAGGGTGTATATGCTGGCAGGTATCAAAGGGGAAATAGACCTGGCCAGTAACGCCCGGGCCAAGAGAGCCGAGGACCTGGTGAAAATCAAGAAATATGATTTCGGTCCTGAATTGGGACTGGGTTTTAATTTCTTTTTTGAAAGCTTCATCTTTTCGCCTGAAATAAAAATCAGTAATGGTTTAAATAATATTCACAGCCGGGATGCAGCTCTGAAATACTCCAGTGTATTTGACCGTATCTTCTCCCGCCAGATCGTACTGAGCATCCATATTGAAGGATAAAAAACTTTCACCAACAAATATATTTTCATGAAACCCTTACTTCGTTCCTTTATTGTAATTGCAATTCTGATAACAGGTTTTTCTGCCGCAGCACAAAAACCAACCACAGCGCTTGAATTGAATAATTATTTCGCAACCATCAACGATACGCTGTACGCAAGCGGCCGGGAATGGGGAGCCGAGTTAGGGAATATTTATAAAAACAAGGATTTTTCTTCCCTGGTTCCCTTGCGTAAAAAACTGGAACTCTTTATTGCCAATAAGCAAACTGAGCTTAAGCAAATGAAAGATATCGGTGGATCCGAAGAATTCAGACTGGCCATGCTTGATTTTCTAGCTTTTGAAAATAAAATGATCAAAGAAGCATTCTTGACGTTTGAAAAACTCAACAGCAAGTCAACAGACGAAGAAGTGAAGAAAACGCTGGATCAGCTTACGGAGCTTGCCAAAAACGAAGATGCTGTATTACAAAAAGTAAATGCAGCCCAGTTGAAATTTGCAGAGAAAAACGGGTTTACCATTGAAGCAGAAGAAGAAGGAAACTAAAACTCCTAAAACTCAAAATCCCTTCGGTGCATATTCCATCGTACTCCCAATGAGATAACAGAGGTATTGGCAGAAGTCAGTGGTGCTGTTACCGTTTCCTGTTTACGGTACAAGGCATTCAGTTCTACAAACAAATTCTCCCTGAATTCATAGGACAATAATAAGGAGGCATAAAATACGTTGGTCTTCCAGCCGCTGCCGATATCAAAACCGTATTCACTGGTCCGGTAAGGAGGTGTATTCGGTAAAAAGATATTACTTCCATAACTGGCCGCACTGGAATCCCTGCCTTGCTGGTAATACATCAATTTAGCAATGGCCAGCCACTTGGGTGCGGGTTGATAGCGGGCCACGCCAATGAACTCCTGGAAATTCGCCATTAGCGGATGCGCCAGTGGCTGGTTATAGTGTGTATAATTAGCAATAGAATCACGATGCGAATAGGTAAATGGCCGTACCCTGTTATGTTCCACCTGCAGGTCAAGATTAGGGATACCAAAAGCATCAATATATTTCGCACCCAATTGTATACCCCACTTATTAGCCCACCAGCCTTTGTTGTTTTTTATTTCTGAAAGCTTGAATTCGTCCAGCGATAACTGACCATAGACCTGCAACCGGTGCGGAAGATTGGCTTTGAAATCGAGCCCTACCACAGAGTTGTCAAAACTTCCGTTCTGCTGCTCGATTGAACGGTAAAAGATAACCGGGTTCAGGTAGCCAAAATCAAATTTATCCCGGCGACCGAATACCACTCCTTCGAACAAACCGATGTTTACTCTTTTACTCACAGCAATATCCAGGTGATGCATGGCCGCATATTTCTTGGGCAATAATATATCTGCCGCAAAACGGGCAGCTGAGTTCAACTCCATGAAGATATTTTGGTAGTTGAATTTCCAGATACGGGTATTCAGTTTCAGGAACAGGGTATTGTTACTGAAATCACTCAGGAATAAACTGCGCTGGCCGTTGCCAATAAAATTCTTATCATAGCCAAACGTGATATCAATGTATTTGGCTGCATTGAACGTAATATATCCCCTCGCATCGAAGTAATCAACACCACCCGCTGCTTTGAAATCTTTGTAAAATCCGTTACCCGGCACCGCATCCCTTGCCGAGATGAATTGCTGTACATATAAGGGGGATCGTTCCTGGTTATCGGTTAGATATGCAGCAAAGCCCACTTTATTAGCAATACGGCCCCGCAGGCTAACACCTCTTGTATTCAGAAAAAGATCCTGGTCATTATCCTGCTCTTTGGAAACAGTATATTGAATGACCGGGTTGATCACCAGGTCAAAATCTTTTACATGCACTTCATACAGATTGGCTGGAGAAGTATAGAAATTTTTAAGAATTGGTTTTTTACTCTTGTATTGTGCCAGGTCTGCTGCAGGTACATACTCCAGGTTATTCAAATAAAGGCTGCGCAGATTATACGCATCAACTTTGGATAAACTATTTGCTCCTACTCTTTTTACAAAATTTTCTGCCGCTCCTATTACCTGCTTGCGGCCAAATGGTTTCGTTTTGGAGAAATTAAACGCTGAATCCTTACCGGCTATAATTTCCCAGCGATCCATTACTATGCTTGCCTTATCGCCCTGCGGCAAATAAGTTGTTTGTGCTATCGCAACTACCGGGCAAAAAATCAGCAGGAGTCTTACAAGGGTTTGTTTAAATTGCATGCGGTGAGGATTCAGTTTAAGCCAACAAATTATGCAAAAATATCTGATAAAATCGATACAGGTTGTCAACGAAGGAAGGATTCAAACAGCAGATGTACTGATAGCTAACGGAAGGATTGAAAAGATACAGGCGCAGATCGGAACCATCACCGGCAATCCTGTTGAAATAAACGGAGAAGGCAACTATTTACTCCCGGGAGCTATTGATGACCAGGTTCATTTCAGGGAACCGGGACTAACACATAAAGCCACCATCGCTACCGAAGCCAAAGCCGCAGTTGCGGGGGGTGTTACGAGTTTTATGGAAATGCCGAATACCATTCCCAATGCGCTGACACAGGAATTGCTGGAAGATAAGTATGCTATTGCTGCCAATACCTCGCTGGCGAATTATTCTTTTTATATGGGCACCGGTAACGATAATGCGGATGAAGTATTAAGAACAAATGATAAAAGAAGAGACGTTTGTGGCATCAAGATATTCATGGGTTCCAGCACCGGCAATATGCTCGTGGATAATCCGAATACGTTGGATAAAATATTCCGGGAAAGCGAAGTGCTAATTGCCACCCACTGCGAAGATGAAAAGATCATCCGGCAGAACCTGGAAAAAAGAAAAGCTACCGGCATCC
>CALRSN020000151.1:0-6093 GCA_943370865.1 Bordetella parapertussis | reverse complement strand
TGAACTATGCCATCAATGGCATTGATAAATTACATTTTGGTGGTGAGTTTGGTATTGAAGCCAAAGTGACACCAACCATTACTGTGAATGCGGCTGCTGCACTCGGTCGTTATTATTACGACAGCAAGCAACACGCAACGATCACGGTTGATAACAGTGCGTCTGTATTAGGTGAGCAGATTATCTATGCAGAAAACTTCAGGGTACCCTCCACACCGCAGGAAGCATACAGCCTGGGCGTTACTTACCGGTCTCCTAAATTCTGGTTTGTTAGTTTAACCGGTAATTATTTCGACCAGTCCTGGTTAAGTTTTAACCCGCTGCGCCGCACTTACGATGCATTGAAATTTGTAGAATACAACGGCGATAAGTATCACCAGATATTTGACCAGACCAAATTTGATGCACAATACACACTGGATTTCTTTGGTGGCTATTCCTGGAAATTGCCAAGAGATTTCGAGATCAATCACAAACCCACTTTCATCGCCTTTAACCTGGGGGTGAATAATATTTTGAATACAAAGGATATCATCACCGGTGGCTTTGAGCAATTGCGCTATGATGCACAAACTTCTTCCAGCGATCCTGTAAGTACCGGCAAATTTCCCCCAAGGCTTTATTATGCTTACGGGCTGAATTTCTTTGCCAGTGCCACCCTTCGGTTTTAATAAAATTATTGAGTGTTATAAAAACAAAATGTATGCGATCATTGAAAACAGGTTTGAGAACGACAACAGCCATCCTGATGATGGTGCTGTCTGTACTCCTACTTTCCTGCGATAAACAACCCATTGGCCCTACAGGCCCGGATCCACTTCCCCCACCTGCGCCTGGTACCTATATGCCGTTTAATGAATTCAGGGCTTTACATACCGGAGGTGGGGATATTACTGTTCCGGCAGGCACCAAAAAAATAAGAGGGGTGGTGATCTCCAACAGTGCGAATGAAGCAGCAGGCAATTATCGCCTGCAGGATGAAAGCGGTGCTGGTGTCTATTTTTATTCAGTAGTTGGTTCTCCCATTTATTCTATTGGAAGTGTATTAGAGATTGATGCGGCAGGTTCAGGCATTCTTACCTTATATAATGGAGACCTGGAGCTGAAAAGTGTGCCACAGGCAAAAGTGATTCCGGTAGCAGGTACGATAACTGTTACACCCCGTGTAGCCACCGTGGCTGATATTATCACCAATAAAAATGCATGGGCTTCTTCCCTGGTAAAGATCAATAATGTTACATCCATCACACAGACATCTTCCAACTCTACCGGTGTGACGTATAGTATTACTGACGCCACCGGTACCTTATCCATGTTTGTTCGTGTGGTATCTGGTATCACCGTCAATCTCTCGGGAACTTCTGTTACCGGTTATGTATCCATATTTAATTCAACAACCCAGGTAGGTATCCGTACCGCTGCTGATATACAGTAATTATTTAAAAAGCTATTTATGATAACGAATAAATATAAAACATGGATCAGCCCTTTATTGCTACTGGTGGTGGCCGGTTTACTGGTTGTTTCCTGCCAGAAAAAATTTGAGGAGCCACCTGTTACCGGCGCACCGGGTGTGGTGGCGAATACTTCGATAAAAGATATTAAACTACGATATACAGGCGGTAACCCTGTTGCAATCACCGATGATGTGATACTGGAAGGTATTGTTTCCTGCGATGACAGAAGTGGTAACTATTACCAGCAGATCGCTATCCAGGATGCCACTGGTGGTATCTTATTAAGAATAGCCGGTAGTAATCATTATAATAATTTCCCGGTAGGGCGCCAGGTATTTGTAAAATGTAAAGGCTTATATCTGGGACAGTATAATGGAACGTTGCAATTAGGAGGCGGTATTGATCCTGCCTTCGCCAGCCAGGGTGGTGTTACGCTGATCGCTAACAATTTGCAGGATCAGTACCTTGTAAAAGGAGCACTGAATCAGCCATTGGTGCCACAGGTGGTTACGGTAGCACAACTTACAACCAGTTTGCAGGATAAATATGTAAGCACATTAGTGAAACTGGAAGGATTCCAGTTTTCGTCAAATGATCTGTCTAAGAATTATGCAGATGATGACCAGTCAGGGAACCGTATCATAAGTGCCTGCACTAATCCAACAACCAACCGGATCACTTTGCGCACCAGCAATTATTGCAATTTTGCCACACTCCGTGTAGCACAGGGCAATGGTGATATCATCGGTGTATATTCTTTCTTTGGTCCCACCAAACAGTTTACCATACGTGATACAACTGATGTACGGTTTTATAATCCACGTTGTCCTACCGCTGCGGGTGGCGGCAGCATCAGTTTAACAACATCTCCCGTTACTATCGATTTTGATGCATTAGGTACAACCGGCTTACCGGCCGGTGTATATGTGAAGCAGGATGCCAGCAACGCTTTCATAGGTAACGAGGCCACTGTTTACAACAATAACTTTACTGCGCCAACTGCGTGGAACCAGACAAGTTTAGGATTTAAGAATTTCGCCTCTGCAACAGGATTAACATCCACGGCTACAAGTACGGTACAAAATGCCTCTACGAACAGGGCATTGGGCGCCAGACAAACCGGAACGGCTACGGCCGGTGGCGATCCGGGGTACGCTTTTGCATTTCAACTGGCGAATACAACCGGTAAAAGCAATTTAATAATGGAGTTTTTATTACAATCATTAGATGCTTCCACCGGAACAGGCAGAACAACTACCTGGAGAGTGGATTATGGTATCGGGGATGATCCGGCCAACTTTACAACGGTTGCCACCACCCCGGCTACATTAACGACCACATTTGGTACAGGCACATTTGCCAGTACTCCTGTGACTGTCAATTTTGGTAATACACTGAATAATATCAACCAGAAAGTATGGATCAGGGTGGTAGCGCTGACCAGTACAACAGGTGGTGGTAACAGGCCATCAACAGGTATTGATGATGTGAAATTTTCGTGGAATTAAAAAATTGTAGTTCAGTTATGTGGCAATACATAACTGAACTTTTTTCTGGTAAAGAAAAACAACCGTTATGAAAAAATTATTTACGCTTTTGTTTGTCTTGATTTCTTTCCTTTCCTTTTCTCAGTCAACCACAGTTGTAATCAGCCAGGCTTATGGTGGAGGTGGTGGATCAACGGGTACTTATTTGAATGATTATGTAGAATTACATAACGTTAGCAGTACTGCTCAGTCTTTAAATGGAATGTCTCTTCAATATGGTTCTGCGACAGGCCAGTTTGGTTCAGTCGCTACTAACATTTTTGCACTGCCCAATGTCTCCATTCCTGCAGGAGGATATTTCTTAATTCAACTTAGTGCTGCCGGTACTGCAGGAGCCGCATTGCCCGTTACTCCGGATGCTACTACAACAAATCTAACGATGAGTGGTGTATCTGGCAAAGTAGTATTAGCGAACCAAACAACTGCCCTTGGGTGCGGAGCCACTGCTACGCCTTGTACACTCCCCTCTGCAGCGATTATCGATTTGGTTGCCTGGGGAACTTCAAATAATGCTGAGGGAGGCGTGTCAGTAAATAACGGTGTTGCAATTACCTCTACTCAGGGAGCAGTAAGAAAAACAAATGGATGTACTGAAACTGACAATAATAATGCAGATTTTGATGTGATAACAGCACCTGTTCCCCGGAATAGTGCTTCACCCGCAGTGATTTGTGGAGCCACAGCGCCATCATTATCTATCTCTTCACCTTTACCCGCCTTTGGTAATATTTGTATCAATACCACAGCCGGTCCTAATTCATTTACTATTTCCGGCTCTAATCTTACTGTGGCAAACGTAACCGTAGCGGCGTTGGCAGGCTACACGTATTCAACAACAGCAGGCGGTGCTTATACCACAACATTATCACTGACACAGCCCGGGGGAGCTTTCTCCCAACAGGTGTTTGTGAAATTTGATCCAACAGCTGTTCAATCTTACAATGGAAATATTACCGTTGGCGGTGGCGGTGCTTCTTCAGTCGATGCTGCTGCTTCAGGTGCCGGTGTGAGCAGTTCAGTGGCGACAGTCATCTCCGGTGCTACCAGTGCAATCACACAAACTTCTGCCACCGTAGCCGGTTCAATTACAGCAACAGGTTGTTCAGCTATTACCGCATACGGGATTGAATACAGCACAACCGCCGGTTTTGCCAACGGAACAGGAACTGCTGTTGCATCAACCAACTTAAGTGGTGCTGCTTTTTCTTCTGCACTTTCAGGCCTGACATTAGCTACTACTTATTATTATCATGCGTATGCAACAAATGGCACAGGTACATCCTATGGTGCAGAACAATCCTTTACGACATCTTCGTCAACCCCAACGGCTGGGGTCGTAATCAGCCAGGTGTATGGCGGTGGTGGCGGAGCTACAGGAACTTACCTGCATGATTATGTTGAGTTGCATAATAGTAGCTCTACTGCTCAATCTATTAACGGAATGTCGCTTCAATATGGCTCTTCTACAGGTTTGTTTGGATCAGCAGCGACAAATATTTTTGCATTACCAAACGTATCAATACCAGCAGGTGGGTATTATCTAGTACAGCTTAGTGCTGCCGGTACAGCAGGCGCTGCATTACCAGTAACTCCTGACGCAATAACTACTAATCTTACTATGAGCGGGACATCCGGTAAGGTAGTCCTGGCAAACCAGGTTACGGCGTTAGGTTGCGGTTCTACAGCAGTACCTTGCGTTCTGCCATCTGCTTCTATAGTTGATCTTGTTGCCTGGGGCGCTGCAAACAATGCAGAAGGTGGCGTTTCAGTAAATAATGGCGTAGCCATTACTTCAACACAAGGCGCTGTCAGAAAAAATAATGGCTGTACGGATACAGATAATAATAATGCAGACTTTGATGTGGTAACAGCTCCTGTTCCCCGTAACAGTGCTTCGCCTGTTGTAATATGTGGCGCAGGATCCCCATCATTAACTATCTCCTCTCCATTAGCAGCTTTTGGTAACGTATGTATCAATACAACGGCTGGCCTGAATTCATTTACTATTTCTGGTTCTAATCTTTTGTCAACCGATGTAGTGGTAAGTGCATTAGCTGGTTTTACCTATTCCACAACAGCCGGAGGTACATATACAACAACTTTAAATATTCCACATGGAGGCGGTGCATTTTCACAGCAGGTATTTGTTCAATTTGCTCCAATAGCTGTTCAGTCTTACAATGGAAACATTGCAGTAGCGGGTGGTGGTGCCACCACAGTTAATGCTGCTGCTTCAGGTGCTGGTATCAATACAGCACCGTCTGTAACCTCCGGTGCTGCCAGTGCGATCACCCAAACTACTGCAACAGTAGCGGGTAGTATCACGGCAACAGGTTGCTCTGCTGTTACTGCTTATGGTATTGAGTATAGCACAACAGCTGGTTTTGCTAACGGAACCGGTACTGCTGTCGCTTCCACTAACCTGGCTGCTGGCAACTTTAGTTCAGACCTTGCTGCACTGGCAACTGGCACTACTTATTATTATCATGCGTATGCCACCAATGCAGGTGGTACATCCTATGGTGCAGAGCAATCATTCACTACTGCTACACCCAACCCGACTATCAATGCAACAGCATTGACCGGTTTTGGTAATGTATGTATCAATACAACAGCAGGCCCGAATTCATTTACTATTTCAGGCTCCAACCTTACTACTGCTGATGTAACAGTAGCTGCATTGGCAGGCTATACTTACTCAACAACTGCAGGAGGTACTTATACAACTACGCTGACATTAACACAGCCCGGTGGAACTTACTCCCAGGAAATATTTGTAAGATTTACTCCTGCCGCAGTTCAATCTTACAATGGAAATATCGTGGTCAATGGCGGCGGTATTGTTGTGGCAGTTAACGTAGCAGCAGCAGGTGCCGGTGTGAATACGGCTCCATCAGTCACTTCTGGTGCTGCTAGTGCCATTACTCAAACCACAGCCACTGTTGCCGGTAGTATTACTGCAACAGGTTGTTCAGCTGTTACTGCCTATGGCATTGAGTACAGCACAACGAATAACTTCCCGAACGGTACAGGAACGCAGGTTGCTTCCACTAACCTGGCAGCAGGCAGTTTCTCTTCTGCATTAAGTG
>CALRSN020000150.1:0-6124 GCA_943370865.1 Bordetella parapertussis | reverse complement strand
ATTCGCAAAAATGGGTGAACCTGTTTGAAGAACATCCCGGTATGCTGCAAACAGAAACGGCGATATATATCAAAGGCATGCACAATTTAATGAGTGCTTACTTTGACCTGCTCAACCACAAGAAACTGGCTGAAGCTATTAAACAGTTTGAACGCTTTGCCGGTAGCAAGATCGTGGCCCAGAATGAGAATAACCGGATACTGGCCTATCAATATTTGTATACAGCCCGTATCAACCTGTATTTTTTGCAGGGCACTTTCACCAAGGGGTTACGATTAGTTCCCTTCCTGGAGGAAATGCTGAAAGAGTATGGGCCTTACCTGGATACACACCGGGTGCTGGTCTTCTATTATAAAATTGCGAGTTTATATTTCGGCAGTGGCGATAATGAAAAAGCAATAGATTACCTCAACCGCATCATCAACCAGAAAGGCGACCTGCGGACCGACCTGCAATGCTATGCCCGTTTATTGCATTTGATCGCACATTATGAACTCGGCAATTTTGACCTGCTCGAATACCTGATCAAATCTGTGTATCGCTATATGGCCCGGATGGAAAACCTGAGTAAGGTGGAAGAAGAAATGTTCGACTTCCTGCGCCGTTCCTTCCATGTAGGTGCCCATGCCCTGAAACCGGAATTTGAAAAACTATTGGCAAAGCTTAAAAAATATGAAGGCAACCCGCTGGAGAGCCGGGCCTTTGTGTACCTCGATGTGATCTCCTGGCTCGAAAGCAAGATCAGCGGGGTGAATGTGCAGGATGTGATCCGGGAGAAATTTTTGAAGGGAAGCAGGTAGCCGTTAGTGATTTGGAATTAGTAGTTTGTAATTAGGTTGCTGCCTTAACCAGTTTAATTCTTTTTTTTCTTCAATGTGATCTCGTGAATCACCCCTGCATTCTTTAAAATACCCATCATAAGGTATTGCACAGCCCCGGCGGGGTATTACTTTTAATGTAAACTTGTAGTACTATGCTACCATCAATAAAGAAAATGACGTTTGCAATTGCAACATGTTTCTTTGTATCCGTAACCGTTGCTCAAACCACCGCTACAGAGTGGTATAATGAGGGCCAGCAACTTTTCGAAGGTAAGAAATACGAAGAAGCAGTCCGGGCTTTTGATAAAGCTGCCGGTTTAAATGCCCAATATGATGCTGCTTTTTACAAAGCGGGGTGGTGCTATAACGATTTAGAGCAGTATGATAAAGCGGTTGACCGCCTGCAAAAAGCTGTGGCCATCAATAAAACTCATGCAGAAGCCTGGCAGGAGCTGGGCTATGCCTATAAAAAGCTGGCTAAATACACCGAAGCATTAAGCAGCCTGGACAAAGCCATCGCTATCCGGCCTTCTTATGCACTGGCCTACCGGCAAAAAGGAGATGTGTATCAAACTATGAAGAGCTATCCCGAAGCCATTGATGCATATAAGAAATGCGTGGAGAAAGATGCTTACAATGAGACAGCCTGTTATAACCTCGGGTATATTTATAATGCCACCGAAGATTTTACCAATGCGTTGTACTGGCTCAGCAAGGCAGTGAAACTAAAAGAAAAAACATCTACTTACAACGAGATCGGCTTTGCCTATTACAAGCAAAAAATGAACGACTCGGCTATTGCGGCTTACCGCAATGCGTTGCGTATAACTCCGGAAAATGGAACCGCCTACAAAGGTATCGGTGATGTGTACCGAAGAAACTACAGCCCCGCCCGGGTGGACGACGCTATTGAAAGTTATAAAAAAGCCATCCAGTATAATCCTAAAAGTTCCGGTTCTTATTTTGGATTGGGCTGGTGCTATAACGAAAAAAGCCAGTACAGCGAAGCCATTCCGCTGCTGACCAAATCACTGGAGCTGGATAATAAGCTTACAGCTGCTTACACCGAGTTGGGCTACGCACAATACATGACCGGCAAAAACACAGACGCCCTGGCCACGTTCAGGAAAGGGATTAACCTTGACAATAAGAATGCTCTCTGCCGGTATTACAGCGGGCTTGTCTATGTTCACCTGAAGGATAAAAGCAATGCCACAAGTATATACAATGAATTAAAACCAATTGACAGTAAGCTGGCGGAAAAACTGCTGGTTAAGATCAATGCGCTGTAGGGAGAGTCGTTTGTCAATAGTTGTTAGCCCGGAGTCGTTATGCCAGAAGCTGGTTTCGATAAAAAATAACTTAAATGGCAGATTCCCGTAAACAATAATTAAGATATTTTATCCTAGCTTTTACAGCTTACCCGTTTGGAGTAAACGATCAAACAAAAATAGTTGCTATGCGGTTCCTTTTTTCGTTTTTCACCCTTGTCTTCTTTGCGTCTTTTAATATAGATAATTACCAATTTGACCCGAAGGACAAAACAAAATATTATTTTACAAAAACAGCCTATGATTTCTTTACCCTGACACCGGAGGTTAAGATCGAACTGACCAAAGAAGAAAGAAAACTGATGCTCAAAACAACCGGGCTGAGCAATGAAGACATTGATTATGTTCTTGAAAGATGCCAGAAAAAATATGAACCGAAAAGTTACCGGCGCAGCGAGAAGTTCATTATGTATAAGATTTACTCCTTCAATTGTGAGCAGCTTATCAACAGTAAAGGCAGCAGTTCAAAGTGGACAACCTATGCCTTATTATATATTAAAAAATCTGACAACAAACATATGCCGCCCACAATGTTTCCGGCCGACGAGGAAGGTTTTTTTCTGCTGGTGGATGATCGGGAAGTATCCACAACGCCGGTACCCGGTGTGGTATTCAAGCCGGCTACCAACGAAGCAGGAACCAAATTTGTTTTTGGATTTGGTTACAGCAGCAACAACAAAGATTCCGTATTGGTAACAAGAGTGCAGGGTAACGGACCGGCATATGCGGGTGGTCTGCGGGCAAATGACCTGTTGTTATCTGTAAATGGAATAGAACTACCGGGCAAAAGTGCCAATCAAATCGGATCGCTACTGGCGGAAGCTGATTATACGGACAACCAGTTTCTTGTAAAGAGAGGTAATGCCCGGCTTACCTTATCGGTCAGCAGGGGAGACTATACAGCATTTGAATATTTCTGTACCGGTGATTGTGCCAACGGGATATGCACGGTGGAATCAGTGAATGGGTTTACCATTAAAGGGCAGTGTAAAAATGGGAAAGTGAATGGGAATGCCATCATGACTTCAATGGAAGGCAAAGACTTTTATAGCGGTGAAGTAAAGGATAACAAGATCACCGGGACAGGCAAATATCTTTATGCGAATAAAGACATTTATGAAGGAGAGTTTGTGGATGGCTACCGGAACGGAATGGGTACTTATTTTTTTGCTGATGGTAAAATAAGTGTGGGATTCTGGCAGAGGGATAAATATTTTATAGACTCATTCGTAACCGGTTTCCCATTAGACCGTTTTAAAAAGGCAAGTAAAAAAGCCCATTTATATGATATCCAGAAAGACTTTACTTACCGGGTGCCGCCAATCCTGAAAACAGAGTTACAGAAATTGAAAGACAAGTATGATATGTCTGAGCATGAGATCGGCAAATTGATTTCACTTTGTGATTTTAAATACAAACCGGAAAACCTCAACACTCCTTCAAAGGTCAGGACGTTGATCAATAAATACCAGGGCAAAAACGAGTATGATACAGAGATGCTGGTAACGCTTGAAGGACTGGATGGCCAGCAATATACCATTGTCCGGGTCATATACTTCGGGGATATAAGTTTACCGGAAGAAATGCGGCTGGGTTCTTACAATCAACTGTTTTTTTGCCTCCCGGGTACAGAAGTAAGATATATGAATTACCATACTTATTACAGTATGAAACTGGAAGAGGCGCAGGCTGCAGCTAGGAGGGCCCGTGAGCAGGCAGAATATGAACGTGATGCTGCAAAGTATGAAGAGCTTAAAAGAAAAACCGGTATCAAACTGGCATTGAATGAAAAGATTTGTCCCACCTGTGAAGGATATGGCACTCACTCCACCAAATGTTCGATGTGCAACGATACCCGGTTTATCAATACCTCAAATCCTGACTGGTCATTTACCAGTTCAAGGACCGGGCTTCAGTATACCAGCTCAACGGCGACACCCACAAAATCCTATTGCCCGCAATGTATGGGTGGTGTGGTCACCACCATTGGTTACATGAAACGAACCCAGGAACTGGCAAATAATACATGTGTGCAATGTAAAGGGGCAGGTAAGGTTAAGAGGTAGGTAATCGTCAATCTTTTACCGGCATTCATCAATAAAATGTTAACGCAATTCAGCAGGCAGATACTTCAATTCATCCGCTTGCTGATTTTTTTTCAGGGTTGGGTATCGTTGTTTTGGGTCATCAAAAAACCTGAAAAAAATTGTTATGCAAAAAACCTTATTCAACCCACTGCGTATTGCAACGATAGCTTTGTTTGGCCTCGTTGCCTTTTCTTCCTGCCAGAAAGAAAGCACTACCGGTAACCCACCGCCACCTGCCGCCACGAAGATCAAAGAATTCAATAATGGCGATGAGTTCATCCGCTTTACCTATAACGCTGATGGCAGTATCCAGAAAGCAACGGTAAAAAGTGAACTGAACACCGCTGGTGCTATCGTTGACTTTACCGTGAGCTATGATGCACAAAAAAGGATCAGTGAAGTAAACAGTACCTCCGGTGAAAAGATCGTTCCGGTGTATGAGAACAACGTGATGAAACGGGCCGATGTATTCGAAGGACCGGTGCGGACCAGCTATACTAATTATACCTGGGAAGCAGGTTTGTTGAAACGTGTTACCATTTACCTGAACCAGGGTGCCGACTTTGAGCCCCTGCTGGAATTTGATTTCACCAACAATGCAGCCGGCAATCCTGTTAAGACCATTGTGATGATGAACAATGGTGTGCCCAATACGCTGAACCGTGCAGGACATGTGGATGTACAGTTTGATACCAAACCCAATCCATTGTATGAGCACCGTAATTTCCTGGCCCTGCTCTGGCAGCCTGCTGCCAAGAACAACCCGGTGAAGGAAGAACATTTTGCCGCCAACTTTACTTTGGAAGAAGTATATAACTATGCCTACACCTATAAAGCCAATGGCTTACCCGAGAAAGCCAACGTGGTGGTCAGTGCGCCTGGCCAACCGGAAACTACTTCGGCATTGAATTTTGTATACCAGTAAACAGTCCTTTTCAATACAACAAGGCCATCCCCATAAGGATGGCTTTGTTATTTATTCCACGAAATGCCAGCACACACCGGCGATATCGATCATATTCACTTCTTTGCCATAGGGCTGTTGTGTGACGGTCCCGATTTTAATACCATACTTTTCTGCCAGCCCTTTTTCGATCAGTTCGTTTCTAAAAGCAACCACATCATCCACTTTCACACTTAGCATAAAGTTTTCGGCAAAGGCCTTCTCTTCGTAGTGCTGTAAAATAAAGGAACAACCATCTTTTTCGAGACCGGCGTATCCGCCACCTTCCCAGGTAATATTGAAACCAAGATCAACAAATAAGTCTTTTGACTTTTCAAAATCCTTACCGGAAGGCACAAAGGGTTCGAGGGAAAGTATTTTCATATTGCTGGTTTTAAAGGGTTGCTGAAGTTAACATTTTAGTGAACGGTTACGTAGGTTGACAAATAATCGCATGAAAAATTATTAAGTTCGGTTTCTGTGTATAACTGCTGCAAAATTCCTTCGGTCAAATCCCTGATTCTGCCCTACATTTGCGCAATTTGTTTTACCCGCCCCCGAAGGGGATTAAAAAAAAATAATGCCTGATCAATCTACTCCTTCTGTTCCTGCTGTGTTAGTGTTGGCCGATGGTACCGTGGCCCATGGCCGTTCTTTCGGCGCAATCGGCACCACCACCGGCGAGATCTGTTTTAATACCGGGATGACCGGCTACCAGGAAGTGTTTACCGACCCGAGCTATTTCGGGCAGATCCTGATCATGAACAGTGCCCATATTGGCAACTACGGCGTGAAGGACGGCGATGTGGAAAGCGATGGGGTGAAGATCAGCGGGCTGATTGGCCGCAACCTGGAAGAAACCTATTCCCGCAAAATGGCCAAGGGTTCCCTGCACGAATACCTGAAAGCGAATAATGTGGTGTCCATTGAAGGCGTTGATAC
>CALRSN020000149.1:0-6127 GCA_943370865.1 Bordetella parapertussis | reverse complement strand
TATTCATATTTGCAGTGTCAATTAAAACAACGCCAATATGGAAATCAGGATCACTACCAAACAGATACTAATTGTACTCTATATCATTGCATGGTTATTTTTTGTTGGCCTGAGCATTGATGCCGGCGGTTTTATCGTCAATACGGTTATTGCCATGTGGTTCAAACCGGCTGCTGCCGCCCAGTTTTGGCGGCAGGCAGATATGTCGGCCCTGTATGCACATGACCGGGGGCATTTCTTATCCGTTGCGATACTGGTATGTATTGTCGCCGTGTTGAAAGCCCTGCTGTTTTACCTGATCATAAAAATGATACACGATAAAAAGCTGGACCTGTCAAAGCCTTTCAATGAAGCTATGCGGCGTTTTATTACCACTGCAGCTTTCCTCGCCATCGGCATTGGCATTTTCGCAGCCTGGGGAGCCAGGGAAACGGCCAGGTTTGTGAAGCTGGGAGTACAGATGCCTTCCCTTGAAGCATTGCTACTGGGCGGTGCCGATGTATGGTTGTTTATGGGTGTTATTCTCTTTGTGATCGCCCAGATCTTTAAAAGAGGCATCGAAATCCAATCTGAAAACGATTTAACCGTATAAGCCATGCCAATAATCGTAAACCTGGATGTGATGATGGCCAAACGAAAAATGTCGCTGAATGAACTGTCGGAAAAAGTGGACCTGACCCTGGCCAACCTGTCCATTCTCAAAACCGGGAAAGCAAAAGCCATCCGCTTCAGTACCCTCGAAGCCATTTGTAAAGTACTGGATTGCCAGCCGGGAGATATACTGGAGTATTCCAACAAATAGAAAGCCGTACCTTCATTTTGTAAATAATTCATCCGCATTGCACATGAAAAAACAAAACCATTTTTCCTGCAAAGCATTTATAGGTGTTGTTCTTTTGAGCATCCTGCTAAGTATGGGTTCCTGCAAAGAAAGGAGAGAACCTGCAGCCAGTAATACGGCTAAGCAGCACCCGGCACTGCGCTACCTGCAACCTGGAAGTATTATTACTTTTTATGCTCTCATTATTTTTAACAACGCCAATAAATAAAAGCTATCTTCTGAAGATAGCCTTACTGATAGCTGTCACACACTATGCAGCTATAATTAGGTTGTAACAAGGAACAATTATCTTCCCCAGGTAAGAATGATCACCACGGTGAGAAGGGCAAAAATTGTCCCAACGATCAAGTTTCCCTGTACGTTCACATCGTGCAAAAGAGAGTTGATTTTTTTCATAACCTGATTTTTAGTTTTCGAAAATGGTTTCGATCAGGTTTCCAGAGGGGCGGAGCAATCGTGCAGCTAAGTACTGCGGTATAACAAGAGTACGGAGTTTTTTGGAAAAAGTCAATGACCTTTCTTTTTTATTAACAGACAGAAGGGTCATTTTATTGCCCGACCGGCCGGGAAAATCCGCAGGTTTACAAAAGACAGGTGGCGGGAGCGTCAGAGCAACCGTGTGATCCCTGCCATCAACCTGTGCTTTCTGTGGTTATTTCCTCATTCAAAAACTTTGTGTTCCTCCTGGTCAAACATAGTTTACATACAATAACTTAGCAGCAAAACCGCTTGCATGCAACCTATTATCGAATGTGTTCCCAATTTCAGCGAAGGCAATGACCTGGCCCTCATCAAACAGATCACTGATCAGATTGAAACCGTAGAAGGTGTACGCCTCCTGAATGTGGACCCGGGCAAAGCCACCAACAGAACGGTGGTCACTTTTGTCGGGCATCCTGAAGCCGTGATCGAAGCTGCGTTTCTGGCTATCAAAAAAGCCGGTGAACTCATTGACATGAGCAAACACAAGGGTGAACACCCGAGAATGGGAGCCACTGATGTTTGTCCCCTGATTCCCATTGCGAATATTTCCATGGAAGAAACAGCAGCATTTGCGCAACGCCTCGCCAAAAGAGTGGGAGAAGAATTAGCAATACCTGTTTACCTCTATGAAGCGGCACAACCGAAAAAAGAAAGAAACAACCTGTCGGTGATCCGTGCCGGTGAGTACGAAGGTTTTTTTAAGAAGATCAAACAACCGGAATGGAAACCTGATTTTGGCCCTGCAGAATTTGATGCCAAAAGAGGTGGTACCGTGATCGGTGCCAGGGATTTCCTCGTGGCCTATAATATCAACCTCAATACCACGTCCACAAGAAGAGCCAATGCCATTGCCTTTGATGTGCGGGAGGCGGGCAGAAATGTGGAAGAGAACGGTGTGAAAGTAAATAAGCCGGGTACATTAAAATCAGTAAAAGCGATCGGTTGGTTTATTGAGGAATATGGCATTGCCCAGATATCGATGAACCTTACGAATATCAATATCACCCCGGTGCATATTGCTTTCGACGAGGTTTGTAAAAAAGCAGATGCCCGTGGTATTCGTGTAACTGGCAGTGAACTGGTAGGGTTGGTGCCGTTGAAATCGCTGACCGATGCAGGCAAGTATTTTCTAAAAAAACAACAACGTTCCACCGGTGTTTCGGAGAAAGAACTGATCAAGATCGCCGTGAAATCCATGGGACTTGATGAGCTCGGGCCTTTTAAACCGGAGGAAAGAATTATCGAATATTTATTAGCAGATAAGTCAGCCAGCAAACTGGTAAGCATGCAGTTGGTTGCTTTTGCTGATGAGACCGCCAGCGAAAGCCCGGCGCCTGGTGGTGGTTCAATTGCTGCTTATGTCGGCTCACTCGGGGCTGCATTAGCCACGATGGTCGCCAATCTTTCTTCCCATAAAAAAGGCTGGGATGAACGCTGGGAAGAGTTCAGCAACTGGGCCGAAAAAGGAGAGCAGTACAAGACTGAATTGCTCCGGCTGGTTGACCAGGATACCAATGCATTTAACCAGATCATGACGGCCTTCGGTCTGCCCAAGTCAACCGACGCTGAAAAAGCAGCCCGTACCCAAGCCATCCAGGAAGCCACGAAGTTTGCCATTGAGATACCGTTCAAAGTGATGGAGTCGGCTTATGGCAGTATGGAAGTCATCAAAGCAATGGCAGAAACAGGGAATCCGAATTCAGTATCCGATGCCGGTGTCGGGGCTCTCTGCGCCAGGACTTCCGTGATGGGGGCTTTTATGAATGTGCGGATCAATGCCGCCGGTTACGACGATAAAGAATTTGTGGCGGACATCCTTCGCCGTGGCAGGGAAATTGAGAACAAAACCATAGCTTTAGAATCCGAAATTTTAAATGTTGTCAATGGAAAAATTGGAAACTAAGGTTCCTGTCAGCGAACCGAAACCGAATGTGATGCAGCACCTGAAGATCTATAACAAACAGGATATACTGTCGCTGACCCGTATCCGTCGTTTTGAAACCAAACTCGGGGAACGGCTGCAGGTCATCAACGATCCCACGGCCATTGAAGCATCATTAGCCGCCTCCAATGCTAAATATGTATTGTTCGGCATACCGGAAGATCTCGGTGCCAAAGGGAATTTTGGTTTGGGTGGTGCGGATACTTTGTGGATCCCTTTTTTGCAAAGCATCCTGAACGTACAGAGCAGCGATTTTTTTGATGGCGGCGATGTATTACTGATCGGCCATTTTGATTTTGGCGATATTCAATACCTGATCGATACCACTGCCCGGAGTGAAGATGAAAAAATAGAAGCTTACCGGCATGCATTGCATACCGTGGATGATGAAGTGGAAACGCTGGTGAAGATCATTACCTCTTTAAAGAAGATCCCCATTGTGATAGGTGGCGGGCATAATAATTCGTACCCGTTGATCAAAGGTGCTGCCAAAGGATGGCATAAAGCCGGGGTGACACCGTTGGCACAGATCAACTGTATCAACTTAGATGCACATGCAGATTACCGCCCGATGGAAGGAAGGCACAGCGGGAATGCGTTCCGCTACGCCGAAGAAGATGGTTATTTACAGAAGTATTGTATTGTGGGATTGCATGAGAATTATTTACCGCAGAATGTCTGGATCGATATTGTGAACAATCCCTTTATTGACTGCATCACCTTCGAAGACATTTTTGTACACGAGAAAAGAACTTTTTTACAAGCAGTGGCACATGCCACCGGTTTTACGGAAGATACACTGACCGGTATTGATCTTGACCTGGATGCGATCCAGAACACACTCAGCAGTGCGATGACCCCGGTGGGTATCAGCCCGGTACATGCCAGGAAATATATTGCTTTTGCAGCAGCAGATGCCAAGCCTGCTTACCTGCATATTTGTGAAGGCGCTACAAGATTATCCGACGGAAGAACAGATGCCACCAGTGGTAAACTGATCAGTTATTTAGTGAGTGATTTTATCAAAGGCCTTTCAGTCTGATCAGTAAACGGCGCTGGTGATTTTTATATCCGCTTTTAAAAATGCTTTCCTGAAACGTATGAGCATTTTGTCTGCTTCTGTTTTATTTTTTTCAGCTGTGAGTGCCTGCCAGGCTCCGTATAAGGCCCAGCCATTCTCGTTATTATTTTTCAGATCTGCCATGAAAGTTTGCTTAGCTGCTGCATGGCGACCTGCTTTCAGCAAAGCATTTCCTAAATAATGTTTAGGATTCAGTAACCAGTCCCTTGGTTCGTTATACACCATATTCTCTTCTATGGTCACTGCTTTTTGAAATGCAGTAATCGCCAGGTCCGTGTGCTGTTCGCTGAGGGCAATCGTTCCGTTTAATAATTGTTCAGCAATGGTCAGCCCGTCAATAGCAGGAGAGAAAGGAGTAAAAGGAATGAACAGGCTGCTGTCCTTCATCAGTTGCTGTAATTGCGCCAGTTCATTTTTTGCGTCCGTGATTTTTGAAGTAGCAGCAAAAGCCATTCCTCTTCCAAAATGATACAGGGCATTGCTGTATACTTGTGTGGCCGCCGGTTGCGGTATATCCAGTAATGATTGCCAGTTACCAAACCGGACATGCACCAGTACAGGAGTACTATAAATATATTGTACATACGATCCCATCGGTGCGGGTATAGCGAGATAATCTTTAGGGATACTGTTCACTGTTTTTTCAGCAGCTATCATGGATTCAGCACGGTATCCTCCCAGCATGGCATTATTCGTTTGCATATGCAGGTTATGAATCACATAGAGGAAATCGTTCCCGGCAACAGGTGCATAGAGTTTTGTTACTTTTTGATAACTGCCTACTGCATTCTCATTTACGCTTATTCCTTTACTGTAATTGCCGGTTCGTAAATAAATATGCGAAGGCATATGCACAGTGTGAGAAAGACCGGGAGTAATTTTTCCAAGCCGGTCGGCACTGGGGATCGCTTTGGCAAAATAGGGTGAGGGTTCCATCACATGGATATAGTAATGGTTGGCACCGGGATGATTGGGATATTTTATCAATAGTTTCTCCAGTATAGACCGGATCAGGGGCGTCCAGGGTTTGGGAGTACCATCTGTCTTCCAGAGATCCCATGGATGCTGCAGCATTAGTGCATCTGCATATAAGGCTGCCACGTCCGGGTCGTTGGGATACTGCTCATATGTTTCTTTCATCAGGTCAACATAGACCTGGTTTAGTTTTACCCTGCTTTCGGTAGAATCATCGGAATAGCGGCTTCGTTGTGCCCGTATCAGCATTTCCTCTTTTTCGGTACAGGGCCCGCAATATTCAATAGCCCGGCCACTGGCTAATAAGGCATCCGGCGAAGCGGCGTAACCAACATCATTAATATTGGGGCCATAAGCAAGTGCCTGCGCCCAATATAACATGGCACAATCCGGGTCAAATTTTGCTGCTTTCTTGAATGAAGCCATCGCTTCGATAATGTGAAAACTATAATACATGTTCATGCCCTGGTTGAAATAGAACTGTGCACTATCATTTTTGGTACTGATCTTCCATTGATGATTGCCTGCACCCGGAATGGGGGGTATATCTGTTTCTTCTAAAAAATAGGCCAGGGCTTCCCAGTCCGGTCCGCAGCGGACAATATTTTTTTTGATGGATTTGGTTGCAGTTCTTTTTATAAAGGAAGGAGTGCTGCTTTCGTTAACCGAAAAAGCCAGTAATACCGCTGTTGCAAATGCCAGCACGGTAAGCAATAATAATCTTGATTTCATGCCGCAGTTGGTTTAATACGGCAAGAAGTTACGAAGATTCTTTTTGGGAAAGAGAAAACGATTATCCGGCCGC
>CALRSN020000148.1:0-6139 GCA_943370865.1 Bordetella parapertussis | reverse complement strand
AACGAGGTTTAAAAAATAATCCTGGAAATTCTTGGCAATACGACTTATCATAGCAACAGATATTGAAGCAATAAGCAGCCATACTACTCCATATAGGTGATCCTTCTGGCCATTCTTATTGATATAATCTACCCTGATAAAAAGATAGTCGTGCCATTCATAGTGCTTTGCAGGTGCAGGATCTATCTGGTGCAGGTTAGCCAGATTAATAAGTTTGCCGAAAATGATCGGGTCAAATAAAGAAAAACCAATATTCACAGCCGCCAGGCTCAGCACCAGGATGACCAGCCATTTATGTGGTTTCAAATAATGCAGTAATTTCTTCATAAACAGAATTAAATATTCGGGGAAAAGAGGAGTATCCCTCAAACATCGTACAAGTTCGTAAAAAATGACAACTTAGCAGCTTTCCCCTTATATTGCAGCGATGAAGAACTACCTGGTTGACCTTCACCGCCTGCGGCATAACCCGTTCAACGGGTTGTACACTTTCTCCTGCCGCTTAGCGGAGAACCTTCTTCAGCAACCTTTACAGGACGAACAGTTTCATTATTATTTGCCGCAAAGTAAGTTTGGCCTTTTTGGCAGCAAGCCACAATATGTGACACATAAGCGTTCCCATAAATTTTTCCAGACAGGCACTTCCAAATACGATGTATGGCACCTGACAACCGGTATTTCCCAATACAGGCCCTATAACCGGAAAACAAAAGTGATCTACACCATCCATGATGTGAATTTTTTGGTGGAGGATCCTTTGAATCATAAGAGCAATATCCGCACCCTCAAGCTCATGCAGCATAATGCACACCGGGCAGACCATATCGTTGGTATTTCAAAGTATGCACTGGATTTTGCCAGCGAACACCTGCATTTTGGGGATACACCGGTTTCGGTGATTCATAATGGATATACCGTAGGCGAGTTCCCCGGTTTTGATGAACCGATCTACTGGCCGGCCAAACCTTTTTTGTTTTCGATCAGCCTCGTGCAACCCCGCAAGAATTTTCATGTATTGCCTGCATTGTTAGTGGGTAATGATTATGAACTGGTAATTGCCGGGTTAAATCATTTTGACTATGCCCAAAAAGTAAGGGAAGAAGCCCGGCGCTGGAAAGTGGAAGACCGGGTGAAACTGATCGGTGCTATTGATGAGAAAAACAAATACTGGTATTATACCAATTGCAAAGCCTTTATGTTTCCTTCAGTGGCAGAAGGTTTCGGTGCCCCGCCGCTGGAAGCGATGCATTTCGGTAAGCCGGTTTTTTTATCAAAGTATATGAGCCTGCCTGAAATTGGGGGAGATGCTGCCTATTACTTCGATGATTTTAATCCTGACTCCATGCGGGATACTTTTGAAAAAGGAATGAATGATTATAACAGCCACGACAGGGCAGCAGCTATACGTCAGCAGGCTTCACTATTCAACTGGAAAAAAAACGCACAAGAGTATTTAAGTATTTACCGGTCACTCACCTGACCGTGACAGCAATAACATGAGTAAACAGGTACCAAAAGCATTCAGGCCGGGATTGAATAATCCCTTTTACTTTATCCGCAGGGCGCTGCTGCAGAAAGTAACAGCATATGCCCCACAATTATCCGGCAAGCTGCTTGATTTTGGTTGTGGCAGTAAACCCTACGAATCGTTGTTTGTGAATGTGAGTGAATACACCGGGCTGGATTATGAAGGCGAAGGCCATTCACATGTGAACGAGAACGTGGATGTTTTTTATGACGGGAAGAAGATCCCTTTTGCGGACGAAACATTCGACAGCGTGTTCAGCAGTGAAGTGTTTGAACATATTTTTAATATCGACGAAATTTTACCCGAAATAAGCCGGGTCACTAAAAAAGGAGGGAAGCTGCTGATTACCTGTCCTTTTGTTTGGCATGAACATGAAGTACCGGTTGATTATGCACGGTACACCAGGTTTGCATTACAACATTTACTGGAGAAGAACGGGTTTAAAGTTGTTGTTACTGATAAGAGTGGCGATTTCACCAGTGCCCTGTACCAGATGAAAATGGTATATTTCAGTGAGCATTTTATTCCTGCTGTTCCCTTGCTGGGCAGGAGTAAATTTTTCAGAACCTCCATCGCACCTGTTCTTTATTTGTTGCTGAATAGCTGGTATTTGTTCAAACACCGGCTGCTTCCAAAAAGAAAGGACTGGTACCTTAATAATATTGTTATAGCAGAGAAACTTTAGTGTATGCCCGGAAAGATCATTTTGACCACCTGCTCTATCAATCATATTGCACAGGCTAAAAGCCTGGGTGATTCTGTTTTGAAATATGCACCGGAATACAAACTCGTCATC
Source organism: Bordetella parapertussis (assembly GCA_943370865.1). Classification (GTDB taxonomy): domain Bacteria; phylum Bacteroidota; class Bacteroidia; order Chitinophagales; family Chitinophagaceae; genus CADEDV01. Next base: position 3,815 of record CALRSN020000148.1, on the reverse strand, counting down.
GGCCTGGTGGATAAACTGGAAGGAAGAATTCCTGTAGAATATTATGCCCCCCACCAGCTGATCGAGGCGCATGAACTGAACATCCCCTACTTTGATGAGATGTGCAGGCGGTACAATGTTTTGGAATTAAATTGTGCCCTGAAATCTTTTTTTACTGCACATGTACTGGAGCAATTCGCACCGGACAGCTTTATTTTCCTCGACAGTGATATGCTATTATTTGATTCACTCAAAACAGTGGAAGATGAACTGGCAGGGGCTTCGATATTACTTACACCACATATACTATCCCCATTCCCGGGTGATAACAATAACCCCAAAGAAAAAGATATTCTCAAGACAGGAATGTTTAATGCAGGGTTTTATGCATTGAGCAATGATTCCACCGCTAAGGCTTTTGTTGACTGGTGGAAAGAAAGAATGAAAGACCAGTGTTATGAACGGCCCAAAGAAGGATTGAATGTGGACCAGAAATGGCTGAATTTTGTTCCGTTCTATTTCACTAACACCAAAGTGTTAAAGCATCCGGGTTGCAATGCCGCTTACTGGAACCTGCATGAACGGAACCTCGAAAAAAAAGGAAATTCTTTTACTGTGAACGGTGAGCCGCTGATCTTTTATCACTTCAGTGGTTATTCATTACAGCACCCTGATAAAATATCCCGGCACCAGGAAAGGTTTGCCATGGATACGAACCCGGCTGTTAAAGACTTGTTTTCGCAGTACAGGGAGATATTAATAAAGAACAAACACGAAGAAATGTTGCAACTTGCTTGCTATTATAAAAAGGAGAAGGGGTTGCTGCAAAAATTGGGATTGAAGAAATAAGCATTGAACTTTTATCCTGCCCAGCCTTCTCTATCCAAACTCCTGTATTGAATAGCTTCTGCCAAATGCTCCGGTTTGATATCGGTACTGCCGGCCAGGTCTGCAATGGTGCGGGATACTTTTAAGATACGGTCATAAGCCCTGGCTGATAAATTGAGTTTCTCCATGGCCGCTTTTAATAAATTAGCTCCCACCTGGCTGATAACACAAATCTCTTTCAGCATCTTACTGCTCATTTGTGCATTGCAATAAATGCCGGGATTGTTTTTATACCGTTCTGCCTGTATCTCCCTTGCTTTGATCACCCGATCCCGGATACTGGCCGAGTTTTCCTGAGGTTTAACTCCCGAGAGCTCACTGAATGCAACCGGTGTTACTTCCACATGCAGGTCGATACGATCTAATAACGGCCCTGATATTTTATTTAAATATTTCTGCACTGTTCCCGGCGGGCAAGTGCATTCTCTTTCAGGATGATTATAAAAACCACAAGGGCAGGGGTTCATTGAAGCGATGAGCATAAAGGAAGCCGGGAAGTCCAATGCTACTTTGGCCCTTGATATCGTTACCCTTCTTTCTTCCATCGGCTGCCGCATCACTTCCAGTACAGTTCTTTTAAACTCCGGTAGTTCATCTAAGAACAACACACCATTATGGGCCAATGAAATTTCACCGGGCTGTGGGTTGCCGCCTCCGCCCACCAATGCCACATCAGAAATAGTATGATGTGGCGAACGAAAGGGTCTTTTGGAAACTAATGTTGCATTCTCCGGTAGTTTACCTGCCACAGAATGGATCTTGGTCGTCTCTAATGCCTCTTGTAAAGAAAGAGGAGGAAGAATAGTAGGTAATCGTTTAGCCAGCATGGTCTTTCCGGCACCCGGCGGGCCGATGAGTATCGCATTATGACCACCAGCTGCAGCGATCTCCAGGGCCCGTTTAATATTTTCCTGTCCTTTTACATCTGCAAAATCAAATTCAAAATCATATTGCGAATGAAAGAACTCTTCCCGGGTATTGACGATCACCTGCTCAAGCCCGGTTTCATTATTCTCAAAAAAATCGATCACTTCTTTGATATGTGTTACACCATATACCTGCAGGTGATTGACCATGCCGGCTTCTTTCGCATTTACTTTGGGAACGATCAACCCTTTGAAACCTTCTTTCCTGGCCTGTATTGCAATCGGCAAAGCCCCCTTGATCGGACGAACCTCTCCATCTAAGCTCAGTTCACCCATGATCACATATTTTTCGAGCATCTCCCGGTTCTCGATTTGCTCAGTAGCGCCGAGCAAACCAATAGCAATAGGAAGATCAAAAGCAGTTCCGCTTTTTTTGATATCGGCAGGTGCCAGGTTCACCACTACTTTTGTTCTCGGCATCTGGAAGCCATTGGTCTTGATCGTACTTTCCACCCGTTGCATACTTTCCTTCACGGCACTGTCCGGGAGACCAACAATCGTGGGGTCCTTACCGGTTTGTGTCATCCAGTTCACTTCAATGGTAATGGAAATGGCTTCCACACCATATACTGCACTGCCGTAGGTTTTTACAAGCATGCACTGAAAATAATAAATTATTCCCTCAAATCACTGTTTGCAGCACTGCCGTTCCGTGATTTCATAATTGAGGGTAAAGAGAAAGTATTTGGGATGCTGGCGGGTGATATGCATCTTGATACTGCCGCTGCCATCATCAAAACTGAGATCAATAATGGTATTGACAAATTTCCAGGCACCGGGATAATCAGTTCCGTCCATGTTCATCACAAACTTGCCGTCCGCTTTCAGCGTGAAAACTTTATTGATACCGGTTTCTTTCCATTTGCCGACAAGATCATTTTCACTCAAAGGGGCCGGTTCGTCAGGTCCTTTGAATTCATCGCCGTATTTTTTTACCAGGCTGGCATACGTGTTATTAAGCGACTCTGCATCCCGTTCCCGGGCACTGGTTATTTTCCTGGAATAAATACTGTCCAGTTTAAGATAAGCTTGTTCAAGACCGGGCTCATAAGGATTGATGTTCTTATATTCGTTAAGATAGCTTTCCAGTATCTTTTTGATCTGTATGGTATTTTCTACTGCTCTTGTGGCAAAGGAAGCCAGGTCTTCATCAATTCCTGGTTTTTGCATGATGATAGAATAATTCTTAGCCAGCAGGTCTTTTTCGTAAATAAGCGTTTCTAACTGCGAGGGGATATCATCATTGCACAAAGCAGAATAATAATTATTGGTCTGTTGGTCTTCATATTTGATCAGTGACTTCCATGCTTCAACTGTCTCGGTTTTCACTTTTTCAAATTACTTTTTTTTATCCTTCTTATCGAAAATGTAATGCACAATAACATACGCCACTACGGTGGTCAATACACCAAGGATGACATTTTTGACGGTACTGCCGCCGGAAGGAAGGCCACTCATAACGAGATTGATTTTGGTGGTAAAAAGCTGGCACTAATATAGGATAAAACAAGATCACCGGCCTACCCGCCACAGGGTATTATTTCCCTTCAATGACGGTGGAACTATGCAACAGCGAGATATGGGGATCGGCGATAACTGAAACAGGCTTCCCTTTTACTGGTACAGTGATGGTTTGTTTGGCACTGTTGATAGCCATTTTGATACTACTGATCTTACCCGTGGCATCTTCAAGCCCGATTTCCAGCGGGAATTGGAAATCGGTTTTCTTTTGTGAAACGGTCAGTGTTATTTTTTTTGCCTTACTGTCATAGCTCCAGTTGATCGCTAATTCGGGAACTCCTGGTGTAAACAACCATTGCCGGAAAAACCGTTCCCAATTTTTACCCGAAACGGTTTCCACCACTTTCCTGAAATCATCTGTATCAGCTGTTTTACCGGCATAAGTGGAATAGTATTGCCGGATTACTTTCCTGAAAACAGAATCACCGAGTTCCCTGCGCAGCATATGTAAAACCCATCCCCCTTTCTGGTAACTGTTGGGGTTGAGCAACTCCATATAAT
>CALRSN020000147.1:0-6178 GCA_943370865.1 Bordetella parapertussis | reverse complement strand
ACTTTAAAGTACTTAAACTACCTATATGCGTAAATGTGCTTTCCTGCTCCTGGTTGTAGTATTTCAATGTTCCTTTGCTTTTGCCCAGCAGATCGTTACCGTTCCCAAACCTGAAGCGGCCGGCTTTTCTTCTGAACGACTGAAACGTTTGGACCGTGAAATGAATGAGTGGGTGAACAAAGGCTGGATGAATGGCGGCACTGCGCTGATCATCCGCAATGGTAAGATCGCATATTATAAAGCCGTTGGTTATAATGACCTGGATACAAAGTCGCCCATGCAGAAAGAACATATCTTCCGCATTGCTTCGCAAACCAAAGCCATCACCAGTGTGGCCATTATGATCCTGTTTGAAGAAGGAAAGTTATTACTGGATGATCCTGTTTCTAAGTATATCCCTGCTTTCAGGAAACAACAGGTGCTGGATAAATTCAATCCCCCTGATACAACCTATACAACAGTGCCGGCTAAAACTGATATCACGATCCGCCAGTTATTAACGCATACATCCGGCCTGGGCTATGCACAAATTGGTTCCAAAGAAGCCAATGCCATTTATGCAAAAAGTAATCTTACCGCCGGTATAGGTGTAGAGAACGATAAGCTGCTGGATGCGATGACCCGGCTGGGCAAGCTGCCGCTGATGCACCAGCCTGGTGAAAAATGGACCTATGGCCTGAATACCGACTTATTGGGTTGCTTGGTAGAAATTATCTCCGGTATGACATTGAATGATTTTTTCAAGACCCGCATCTTTGAACCATTGGGCATGAAGGATACTTATTTTCATATTCCTGCTGAAAAAGCCAACCGGCTGGTCAATCTTTACCGGGAAGATTCAACCGGCAAACTGGTAAGGGCAAAAGCAGATATGCTCAACGGGAAAACGATAACTGCTGACTACCCGCTTACTGCATTTAGTTATTATTCCGGCGGTGCCGGTTTATCTTCCACTATTTATGATTATGCGGTGTTCTTACAGATGTTATTGAATGAAGGACAATACAATGGTAAACGAATTTTAAGTCGCAACAGTGTCCGGATGATGACGATGAACCAGATCGGTGACCTGGCAAGGGGTGATGATAAATTCGGTCTCGGTTTTCAAATTGTTACGGAACGTGGCAGTGCCAGAACACCTGCACAAGCGGGTACTTTTAGCTGGGGCGGTGCGTTTGCTACTTCTTACTGGGTGGATCCCAAAGAAAAAATAGTGATGCTGTTTTACCGCCAGTTGCAAAGCAGCACCAAAGGAGAAGTGGTTGAAAAATTCAGGGCACTGACTTACCAGGCGATCATTGATTAACTGAAATTATTTATTCTCTTCTTTCGGCAATTCCCTGATATGATATTCCTGTATCAGTGGCGGATTTTCTGGCGACAGGGTAAAATAGATCTCAATGGAAGTTTTTTCACCATTGATAATAAACGAGCCCCGTAACTGGTTTTCTGGTTTCACCGCACTGACGGAAACTATTTTCCCGGCTTTGCTTAAGAGGTCAGTCGCATATTTTTTTAATGTATCAATGGGATAATCCGGGAAGAAATTCTCTGCGAAGATGCCACTCTGTTTCCCTTTGTCCCAATCAGGTAATATTTTAACGAGTTCATTCTTTCGTTGCTCTAATATTTGTGAAGCGGGTAACTCTCTTGGTTGCAGTTCTGCCAGTTTGATCAATGTATCCAGCACCCGTAAATTCACAGCTCCGAATGGTGCATAGGTCCTGTTGGCAAATGCTACCACACCAATTCCATAATCGGGCATGATACGCCATTGACTGCCAAAGCCGGGCAGTCCGCCGCTGTGACTGATATACACACGGCTGTCGCAATCCCGCATCCAGCCTAATCCATAGTTATAGGCTGATGCAACAGCACAATTCCTGCCGCCGGGAAATGTAAAGTTGGTATTGAACCCGTTGAAACGCCAGGGATGATGCATTTCTCTTACCGAACTTCGTTTAACCGGACCCTTATCACTTGTATTATTCGGAGGCCAGGCAGATAAATGAAACGCCATATAATTGGCGAATTCATCAATAGAACTGATCATGCTGCCCATGGCTCCCCAGCTTCCATCCGGTGTATCATGCAATAATTCTTCTTCTACCCAGTTCTCATTCAGCCAGCGATACCCATGCGCCAGTTTATCAGCCGGTATATTTCCATATTCCCATTCCGCATTCTTCATGCCCAGCGGTTTCCAGATATTTTCTTTGATATAATCCTCGTAACGCAACCCGGAAACATTACTAATAATTTTCCCCAGTAAAGCAAAACCGAGATTGCTGTATTCAAAGGCAATACCCGGTGGGTTAGAAAAAGTAATTTGCTTACCAATAAATTCCATCAGCTCTTTATCGGTATCCGCCAGTTGCCGGTCGCCCCAGGGATTATCTTCCGGGAAACCGGCCCCATGTGTTAGCAGGTGACGGATAGTAATATGCGGAGCATCTGCGGTTGGATATTTTATATTCTTTAATTCGGGAATATAGAAATAAGCAGGGTCATCCAGGTTCAGCTTCCCTTCATCTCTTAATTTTAAAATAGCCATAGCCGTAAAACTCTTGCTCATCGAAGCAATACGAAATAATGAAGAAGTACTGGCTGCTACTTTTTTATCAATATCCGTATAACCATACGCATTCTTATAGATCAGCTGGCCGTCCACCACGATTCCAAAAGCAATACCGGGAAAATGATTTTCCAGTGCATGATTTTTATAAAGGCTGTCAATGACTGGTAAATATTTTTTGATCTTCTCTATCCTGGCCGCATCAGTAAAAACAGCCGGCTGGTAGGCACTATCATATTGAACGGTGGCCATCTTTTCTGCCTGTTTGGTTTGTTGGCAGGAAAAAAATAATGAGCTTACTAAAAAAGAAAGCAGGAAATATTTCATACGTTAACTCTGTATTATTACTGTTATCATTAAAATCCTTTCTTCTCCCCGATATAGCTGTCAAACCATTCCAGGTTGGTCTGCATGGTTTTTAATACCATTCTTGGTTCCTGCGGACCATGCGGTTGTCTTGGCAGGGCCAGTAAACGAACCGGTACATTTCGGCGGCGCAAGGCATTATAAAACATCACCGAGTTGCTGAAAGGAACCCGCAGATCGGCTTCCCCATGTTGCAGCATTACCGGTGTCTTTACATTTTGTATAAACCGTAACGGGGAATGTGCATCATACTTACTCCAGTCATCCCAGGGATTCGATTTGAAATAAGATGGTAAGAAGCCTTCTATATCATCCGTAAGATTCTGATGGGCCAGGTCAACCACCGGTGCACCAATAGAAGCCACTTTAAAACGATTGGTATGCCCAACGATCCAGCTGCTCATAAACCCGCCATAGCTCCAGCCCATTACTCCCATCCTGTTTTCATCTGCTACTCCCATTTTTATTACAAGATCAACACCCGCCATCAGGTCCAGGTAATCTTTGCCGCCCCAGTCTTCCCGGTTAGCCGTTCTGAATTCAGTGCCATAACCAGATGAACCTCTCGGGTTGGGCCGCAGCACGGCATAACCCGCTTCTGCAAAAGCAGCAATGGGATAAGTGCCCTGGTTAGCCGCAATACAGGTTTGTGAAAACACCCCAGCCGGTCCTCCATGTATATTTAATATAAAAGGCACTTTTTGCCCCGGCTTATAATTGACAGGGTACGTAAGCAGTCCTTCAATTTCTCTTCCATCCGGCCCTTTCCATTTTACCAATTCAGTTTTGGGCAATGGTTTACTGGCCCAGGCCGCATTGATATCCGTGACTTTTGCAGGAGAAAAGGCTGCCATTGGGCTGATATAGACTTCTGGCAGTTTTGCTGTATTCTGTAATGTAAACGCCATATGGCTTCCGGTTGAGTTAATGGAAACACTACCCAACAGGTCTTTCGAACCCTTTGTCCATTCCGTAATTGATTTTCCATCTGCACTCAGCAAGTAAACGCTGTTCAATGTTTTATTGGCTTCTGCCCATAATACATTTTTACCATCGGCGGTCCAGCCAAAAATGCCGTTAGCACCAATACCTCCATTCTCATCCGGTGTGGCTTTCAGCCGCCAGCTTTTCCCCTCCGCCAGTGAATAGATCTTTGCATGTCTTGCACCTGACCAGTCAACGGGGTCAGTGGTACAGTAGTAAGCAATCAATTTTCCATCCGGGCTGAACAAAGGGTTTGTTTCTCCGGCACCCGTAGCGGCAATTGGTTTAATAGTTCCACTTTCTACATCTATCAATGAAATATCACTATATATATTATCATTGACCTCCGGGGATTTTCCGTGACTATAGGCAATGCTTTTACCGTCAGCACTCCAGTCGAAAGCATTCACATTATAATTCTCTTTGGTTAATTTCTTTTGTACATATTTTCCAGCCGTGTCTTTTTGATTCAACCATAAAACATATAACCGGTTCTGTTTTATTTCTTCGTCCATATAATACCAATCATTCTTTGCCTTTTTATCTTTCTCTTCTTTACTTTCTGCCGGATCGATCATTACAAAAGCAATAGCACTACCGTCATGTCGCCATTGATATTCACCCACTGCTGATTTTACATCAGTAATTTTTTCTGCCTCTCCGCCACCCACCGGTAAGATGTATAAATTGTTTTTTCCATCCCGGGATGAAGTAAAGGCGATCAACTTACCATCGGGGCTCCATTTTGGGTTGGAGGAGTTTTTATCTCCCTTGGTTAACTGAACCGCATTGCTGCCATCAGCATTACAAAGCCATACCTGGTTTATATATTCACTCCGGTCGTCAGTCATCACTGCTTCCCGAACAGTGTATAGCAGCTTATTGGCATCAGGTGATACACGGGCAGCTGTTATATTTTTTATTTTCAAACATTGTTCGGGGCTCCAGTTTGTTTGAGCGGAGCTGTTGTATGCAAAAAACAAAATACTAAGGACTACCAGGGCCTTTTTCATAAATGCAGTTTTAAAGTGAAAAGATATTTATAACAGCGGTCGCATTACTCTTACTAATTTAAATCATTCCAATGGTGCTTTCGCCCGGTTTTTCTTTTTTAAGCGGTTGTTTTTTCCAATAGGTCAAACTTCTCCAGGCCCATTCCATCGGGCCAAAGCGGAAATAACGCAGCCAGGCATGACTGTAAATGATCTGGAACACCCATACAGCCGCCACAACATAATATATTTCATGCCGCTGCAGCTGACCATACTTACCCAATCCCACTCCATAGAAAAAAAGTCCGCATAGCAATGACTGCACCAGGTAGTTGGTAAACGCCATTTGTCCTACCGGGCGGAGCAATGCAAACAACCATTTAAACAAACCGGATTTATACAACAGCATGATCAACCCTAGTATACCAATGGACCGGAAGGTCCGGGATAATTCATAGGACGAGAACCAAACCTGCTTTGTATAGTCAAACCTGTTGAAGTTAGCTTCCAGCAACTCCTGTATACGGAACCAGGAAACGGTTAGTCCCACACCCAACCCCACAATGGTCATCCACAAGTAAGTCTTTACAGGTGCCTTCCCGGTTAATATGCCCATTTTCAAAAAAGCCATCCCGATAAACATAAAGAGCATTACATCCCAGATACCAAAGTAGAGATATTGTACCAGGTCATCAAGATAACGGCCCGTACGATACTCATACAGGTCTTTATAGCTCCCGGTATTCTTCTCTATATTTTTTTGCATCCGCTTCAGCTTGCTAGCTGCCGTATTTCTTTCTTTAAAATCCTGCATGGCCCCCAACTGTTCTTTTTGAATAAGCGTCAGTTTGGTTTTCGTCGTATCCATAGCAGCGATCTTTTCACCAAGATGAATCGTTTCTTTATCGTGGTAGAGGTCCCGGTTTTCCCGGGCCAGCATAAAAAAGAAACAAAAGGCTGCCCCGATCAGTAGTTTTTTAGCCGGCAGGTTACGGAATGCAAACATGATCATACCGAGGCAGGCATAATCCAGTAAGATATCACCGGACCATAGCAGCACAAAAACATCAAACAGGGAAAAAGCAATCAGCCAGAGCTGGCGACGGAAAAAATAATCAGCCGGCATCATTCCATCAAGTCGTTTTTCCTTTCCGCCAATAAAAAGTAATATGCCGGCACCAAACAGCATGGAAAAAATAGCCCGTTGTGTGCCTTCGGGAAACCACTGCACAACAGCCCATACTTTGAAATCAACGGTTCC
>CALRSN020000146.1:0-6190 GCA_943370865.1 Bordetella parapertussis | reverse complement strand
TCAGGGGAGAAAGCATTTACGGACCATATCACAGCATTGGAAAATATGATAAAGGGGATAAAATAAGAATGGATATTCTTTTTGTAATATTATTGTTTGGAGCTCCAATGTTTGTGGCATTAATAAACATTGTTTCGATATTGATAAACGACGATCTCTATAGTACAAAAGGCTGGTTTCGTTTTTTTGAAATTTGTGCAGTATTAATATTTCCCTTTTTCTATTTGCTGGCAACAGATACTGGCCTGGAAAACGATTGCTGCAATAATGTTGTACTCTTCTCTCCAGGCCACAGGTTAACTATTTATAGTATTATTATTCTCTGTGTAACCGGTTACTATGCAAGTTCATTACGAACAACGATTTACCCCCCATTATTAGAGTTGTTTGTAAATACAATTCTTTTGCTGGGCATAGTTCTAAATATCGTTATCGGTATTCACATTGAGGATTTTGTTTTGGGAGTAACCGGAAATTTAGCTATCATATTTTTCTCTTTGATTCAATTAATACAGAATCACAGAATGTTGAGTAATGAAGAGTTATTAAATGAATTGGAGGTCAGGACCTCAATAGGCAGGGCGAGCCTTAAATTATTAAAGTCTCCATTCCTACTTAAGTCTCCATTATTAGTTCTTTTTTGTTTACCCATCCTGGTACTTATTGGGGCAGTATTATATCTTTTTGGGCAGAAGCCTGATTCGATCATCAGGGCTTTTACAGATACCTATGAGCATGGGTTTTCTCAATTGGATTGTATGTGCGATAATGTGCAATGCGGCGGTCATTATTTATGTTCTGTGGCTGCCAACGGGCATTCGGCTGTTGTCAAGCCGGTAAGATTGGGAAAACGAAATGGTGGTACAATAATTTGTAACCGGCAGTTATTGATCTCAAATGCATTTGAAGAATTACTCCAGGAACGACTTCCCGGAGCTCACCGGTTTATACGAATGAAATATGACCGGGTGGGGGATGCAGTTCATAAATACTATTCAATATTTAATAACAAATTTGTTTCTGATGTAGTTTACTTTTTAATGAAGCCTGCTGAATGGATATTCCTGGTGACACTTTACTTGTCAGACAGAAACCCGGAAAACCGAATCGCACAACAGTACCTCCTGCAGCAGGAGCGAATCATCATCAGGAATAATTAATTTTTTTTACCTAACCACTTTGAATTGCAAAGTACTTTTAAAATAGAAAAAAAACAGGCAATAAAGAGCTGGCTACTGTTCTTTATGCTGGCTCTTATTGCCAGCGGGATAACAGCAATTCCGGTTGAGCAGGGGCTTTCCTTTATGATCCCCTTTTTTTCCAGCGATTCATTTATTGGATTGTGGCTTGAAAGAGTTTATGCCGGCGTCCTGGCAACAGGTAAACAATATCCTTTTCTTTTTTATGGATACGATTGGCTGGCCTTTGCCCATTTTGTTTTAGCACTCGTATTCATCGGGCCTTATAAAGATCCGGTACGGAATAAATGGGTGATCGAGTTTGGTATGTATGCCTGTTTACTGATCATTCCTTTTGCACTGATCGCCGGACATTTCAGGGATATTCCATTCTGGTGGCGACTGATCGATTGCTCTTTTGGCATAATCGGGTTATTCCCTTTAGCTATTTGTTATAAGAAAATATTATGGCTCGAAGATGCTGAAACAAAAGACGAAGAATGATGAGAACATTCCTGCACATAATAAATACATGGTTTTTATCTGTATTGGTTTGCGGATTGGGAATTACCATGCTGCTGGTTTACCCGGAGCATGGATTTATGGGCGATGAGAACATCTTCACTACTTTTTTTATAACGGTGCTTGTGGGTTCACTGGGTGGATTGCCTTCCCTGTTGCTGGCCTGGCTTTTCCTTTCACTGATCATGGAGTCGCCCATGCAGGTCAACTGGAAAATAGTATGCTGGTACGCAGCCGTGATGCTGGCCATTCTTTTCAACCTGGAGCTGATCGCCTTATTAGCAGGTGGGACTTCAGCGGGTATTGAAGTAATTGTATTCGCCTGGCCCGTATATGCAGTAGTGTTTGTAACCCTTACAATAAGGATAAAACAGTTCCTGTTGCTCATTGCGCATTATTCTGAAAAAATTAAACTATAAACAATGGAATCAACTATCAACAACATCTGGCAAAAAAGTAAACTGCTGATCAAAGGGCTGATGATCGGGGTACTGGTATTATTATTACTGATACCGGCTTTCTTTGTACAGGATCTGATCAAAGAAAGAGAGCAGCGTCAAAAAGAAGCCGTCACAGAGGTTAGCAGTAAATGGGCGGGCCGGCAGAATATTACCGGGCCAGTATTGGTGATACCTTTTGATGAAAAGATCACTGCTTCCAATGGAACAGTAAGTCATAGCCGGCAACTGGCTTATTTTTTACCAGATAAGCTGGATATGAAGTCAACAGTAGCACCTGTTAAAAAATACAGGGGTATTTATGAAGTGATGTTGTACACCGCTGATGTGGCCATCAGCGGGAAATTTTCTCCACTACCCTTAGCAAAGATCAAAGTAAACAGTGCCGATCTTTTATGGAATGAAGCGTATATCTGCATGGGTATTACCGACAGCCGGGGGTTGAAAGAAGAGATCAAAATGAAATGGAATGATTCGCTGCTGTCACTGGCACCCCAACTGATCAACAATGCAGTATTCAAAGAAGCATTTGTTGCACCGGTAACACTGACGGAAACAAATATTACCAACGGCATCAGTTTTTCAGGCGCCATACAGGTAAGCGGATCGGAACAACTGATGTATACACCGGTTGGTAAAGAAACAACAGTAACAATGCAATCCGCATGGCCGGACCCAAGTTTCACCGGTAGCCAGTTGCCTCTTACTACAGATATTGCTGACAGTGGTTTCTCTGCGCAATGGAAAAGCCTGTCACTGACCCGTTCCTTTCCCCAGCAATGGAGAAACGACAGCTATATTCTTTCTGCGGCCTCTTTTGGTACCGACCTTTTTATTCCTGTGAATGGGTACCAGAAGACGATGCGTTCGGTGAAGTATGCCATTCTCTGTATCCTGCTTACGTTCACGGCCTTCTTTTTAATTGAGACCACGAATAAAAAATCCGTACACCCTGTTCAGTATGCTTTAATTGGTTTTGCCCTTATCCTTTTCTATACATTGTTATTATCATTTTCTGAGTATGTAGGTTTCAATACCGCTTATGGTATTGCGGCACTCGCCACCGTTGGACTGATCACCTGGTTTGTGAAGGGGCTGTTAGGATCATCGAAATTATCCATGCTCCTGTCTTTTGTATTGGTATTACTCTATTCCTATGTATTTACCATTTTACAATTACAGGATTATGCTTTGTTGCTGGGAAGTGTTGGTTTGTTCCTGACGCTGGCGGTGGTGATGTATTTCTCCAGGAAAATTCAGTGGTAACAGGAAGCAAAAGACAGGCAGTATGATATTAGATTTTATCGGGCAGATGTTTTCGTGGGGAATTTTAGCGACACCTGTATTAGTTTTTCTTGCACTCAGGAAAATGGATATGAATGGCATCGCCAAATTTTTACTGGGTTTGATTATAACTATTATCCTGTCAGTAACATTTTACTTTATTTCAATCGGTATCATTTTCAGGGATGGAATGGGGCCGGGATGACCGGCTTTCATTCCTTATAAAAATCATTCATTATTATGAATAGTATTAAAACAGAAAAATTTAGTGTTCTTAAAAGAATGCAGAGTATTGGCTATGCAGTCAGTGGTATTCTTTCATTTTTTAAAACGCAACACAATGCGATCATTCATTTATGCAGTACTGTCACTGTTGTTATGGCTGGTTTATTTTTTGCTATTCCGATGAACGAGTGGCTGGCCATAATCCTGGTTACCGGTTTTGTATGGGTTGCTGAAGTATTCAATACCGCTATCGAAGCCATCATGGATCATTTATCGCCAGAGCAACATCCGAAAGTAAAATACATTAAAGATGTGGCGGCTGCGGCTGTTTTGTTAGCAGCCATAACTGCTGTGGTAACGGGTGCCCTCATTTTTATTCCTAAACTATTTTAATATGCTCAAAGTATTGCAACAAAATAAATATTTAAAACTGCTCTATTTTCAGCGGACAGAAATGGAGAAATGGTTATTGCTCTCCTGTATGTTTAGTTTATTGCTGGAAGCAACAAGGATTATTATTACCGGCAGTTATTTATTCATCTTCATGCCCTGGAATTTATTCCTGGCTTTTGTTCCTTATTATATCTCTTCTCAGCTGGAGAAAAGGCCCGGGTGGATCGAGAATAAATGGAAATTCGTTGTGGTCATTGCGGTGTGGTTATTATTCCTGCCTAATTCATTCTATATTATCACGGATCTATTTCACCTCGAATTCCAGGAAGGCTCTTCCCGTTGGTTCGACCTGACATTGATCTTTTCCTTTGCCTGGAATGGATTGTTGCTGGGTATCTTGTCGATCCGGCAGATCGAAAAGATTTTCCGGCATTGTTTCCAGTATAAGAATGAATTCTTATTCCTCCTGCCGGTCATGTGGCTGAATGCCTGGGGCATTTATATCGGCCGGTTCATGCGGTTCAATAGCTGGGATATTCTCACCAACCCCTTTGAATTATTTGCTGATATCGGTTATATGCTGATCCATCCTTTCCGGAATATGTATCCCTGGAGCATGATCATGGTCTTCGCCATTTTCATGACGATCATTTATATGTCGGTCAAAAGAATGGCAAAGGTGATCTGATATAAACTCGGTTGATTGTTGGTTTTCTGTCCAGCCTATGGCAAACAAAAAAGTCCTCCATGATTGGAGGACTTTTGATATATGAGTTGTTTGTTTTTAGAAATCAAATCCCATCGCAAAATACCATTGTGGTTTGCCCCTGAACACTCCTTTCAATTCCCAGGCTGCATCCAGCCGCAGGAAATAACCTAACAAGGTGCTGCGGGCGCCAAAACCATAACCACCGGCAAAAGGGCCAATACCACCGGCTTTGATCTGCACTGATACCGGAATATTCGGTTGGGAGTAGATCACACCCGGTCTTTCAATATCCAGCGGACTGCCTGTCCAGGCTGCACCCAGGTCCAGGAACTGCACGATCTGGAAATTCCGTAAGAACGCATTATTGATCGGCTTATTAAATAAGGTGGTAAAGATGGGAACCCTTATTTCACTGTTGATCACAAACGCATTATTACCGTTGGATACATTTTGCGGGAATCCTCTCAGGTTTACAGCCAGCGACTGGTAGGTATAAGTAATATTCTGATCAGGCTGATTGGCATTGTTGAATTTGGGTGAGAACCAGTTGTCAACACCTCCCAAATAATAGATCACTTTCTGATCACCCCAGGAAAAATCACCGGCAGCACGGACCGCCCAGATCGCATTCCGGTAAATAGGTAAGTAATGACGGGCATCAAAACCTACGTTGAAGATCAGTTTACCATCTGTAACCTCATCACTCTTTATCTGGGTAAAGAAATCGGTGAAGATCTTATACCGTAAACCTTTCCAGATATTGGTGGCCGGGTTCATGGTATTATCATATACATACTCCATGCTCAGCTGGCCGTAGGTAGTTTTGAAATCAGGTTCTTCCAGCAACTGGCGGTTCAGCGATTTAAAGGAGATGCGGTTGAACCGTGGCCCCACAGATGCACGAAGACTGCGGATCCTGTCCAGCGGGTATCTCAGGTTGGCGAGATAATAAGTTTCAAACTCTTTGGCCACATCATAATCAATCACCTGCCGGTAATAAGTGATGCCCCAGTCTAACCGTTTGCGCTGGTTGGTAAAATTGAAGAACACATCATTATCCACCAGGTTGGAAGCAATCCGGATACCACCGGTAAATTTATAATCTTCCATCAAGTCGGATGTTCCCATCCTGATCAGGCCATTAAAGGAATTGCCATTGGATAAATACACAGGACCAGCACCACCGGCGTAAGGCTGGAATTTATTAATGGTCAGTACCGTGTTATTAAAACCGGATACTACGTAATCAGTAAAATATTTCGGCGGACGGTATTCGTACACTTTTGCTTTCCGGAGTACTGTTTCCTTCATTTCAGCACCGGCATCCATCACTTTACCTGCTTCAGCAGTGGCTGAATCTTTTTTATCATCCTGGAATTCGCTCTGGAAAAAATCATTTTGTTTTTTTACCGAATCCTGGA
>CALRSN020000145.1:0-6191 GCA_943370865.1 Bordetella parapertussis | reverse complement strand
TGGAGAAATTGCTTCTGAACTAGTCGACGTGTATCCGAATCAAAAAGCAAAAGCAGAGGTGGCAATCAAATACCACTTCTTAAAAAAACTAAGTGGTAAAAATTATCACCCGGACGCAGTAAAAAATATCCTCGGCAGCCTGGGTTTTGAAATATTGAAAGAAGGTATTGATGAACTGCGGGTGGCTGTTCCGTATCATAAACCAGATATCAGCCTTCCGGCCGATCTCGTGGAGGAAGTGTTGCGCATTGATGGACTGGATAATGTGGAAATACCGGAAGCTATTACTATTACCCCTTCCGTGGAAGAAAATTATGCTACTGAAACCTACCGGGAGAAAGTGGCTAATTACCTGGTTGGACTTGGATTCAACGAGATCATGACCAACTCCATCACCAATGGCGCTTATTTTTCTGAAGAAGAGTTGGAACAAATGGTGAAAATGATGAATAGCCTGAGTGCTGAACTGAACATTTTGCGCAGCTCCCTTTTTGAGACAGCACTGGAAGTGGTAGCCCATAACCTCAACCATCGAAACAGTTCACTTCGCTTATTTGAATTTGGAAAAGCATACAGCACTTCAGGTTCCGGGGAATATGCAGAGGAAGAAAAATTATGCATAGTAGTAACCGGTAATACCTGCGAGGACAGCTGGAAACAAAAAGGCAAACAGGCTGACCTGTATTTTTTGAAAGGCGTTGTAGCTGCCGTGCTTCAATCCCTCGGCATCAAAGCAGATAATATTGAAGTAGTGGCTGTACCTAAACTGGATAATCATATTGTATTCAAACTGAACGGGCAGATCATTGCCGGTGCCGGCGAGGTAACGAAAAAAGTATTGACAATATTCGATATCAAACAACCGGTATTCTTTGCGGGGCTCAACTGGTCTTTCTTAGTCGGCCTGGCGGCACAGCAGAAGGCGGCCGTAAAAGAAATTACAAGGTTCCCGGCGGTTCAAAGAGACGTGGCAATGATCGTTCCAAAGCAACTGGCCTATGAAGAAGTGGAAAAAACGGTACAAAAGATAAAGCTGAACAAGCTGCAGGAAGTAAAACTGTTTGATATTTTTGAAAGCGAGAAACTGGGAGCTGATAAGAAATCATTAGCCGTGAACTTTACCTTTTTAGATGATGAAAAAACACTCACTGATAAAGAGATCGACGGCTGGATGAACAAGATCATGACCACCCTGGAAAAAGAACTCCAGGCGGAGATCAGAAAATAAACACATGAGCACCACTGAACAACATCTTAAACGGATACAGCATAAGCTTCAGCAATTCCTGAAGCTGCATACCGCATTGCAGAAAGAGAATGTTCAGTTAAAGGAGGAATTGAATAAGTCAAAAGAGGAAGCCAGAGTACAGCAGCAACATATTGATACATTAAAGCAGAAGGTAGATATCCTGAAAGTGAATGCAGGAGAACTGAGTGAGGCGGACAAAAAAGAGTTTGAGAAAAAGATCAATACTTACCTGAAAGAAATAGACCGTTGTATTGCACTGCTGGGCGGATAGTGTTAAACCCGTTTTACCAGGTTCAGCTTCATTTCAGCATCGCCATTCGATATTTCCAGGGTATAACGGCCGTAAGGAAGATCGTTCAGACCCGACCAGGTGAAATGTTCCCGTTCGCTGATCATATCCCTTTCCAGGATACCGCAAACACTGCCTTTATCATCTTTGATAACACCCCTGACCGGGTTTCCTTTGGGAGCTGATAACTCCATTTGTAATGCATCAATAAAAATTGATGACTTAACTTTAGCAAACATTAGCTACAGTTTGTTTGGTTTACAGTTCTCAGAGAGGGGGATTATCAGAGCCTTAACGGGAGAGCTTTTTACGGGAGACGTAAGATAGAGCATCAATTTTAAAAATGCAAGTTATGGATACATTAATTCCGGTAACCTTGGTGATTGCTGACCGCACCTACCGGGTGAAAGTGCAGCCCAAAGACGAAGAGCTGGTTCGAAAGACAGTAAAGACCATCAATGACAAGATCATTGAATACAAAACACAATTTGCCGGCAAGGATATGCAGGACTATATCGCCATGGTGCTGATCTGGCTTGCCACCGACCTAAAAGATACCGCCCAGGATGACCTTGAGCAGGGCCATATCAAAGAGAAACTCGACAGCCTGGAGAAAATGCTGGATAACCAACTGGCCGGAAATTAAAATCAGTCAGTTTCAGAAATTTTCTGCTGAAATAACCTTCCACTTCCGGGCAGTTAACACTCCCATTCCAGGCTAAACAGTCCCCCTTTCAGCTAATTTTCAGTCATTAGCGGCCATTTTGTATCTTCGCTGATTACATACTTTTTGTAGTATGAAATATTTATTAATACATAGTATTCAACCACTAAACAAACAGATTCATGGATCCGATCATCATAGCTATATTAACAGGCGTAGCGGCCCTTATCGTGGGGGTCATAGCGGGTAAACTCGTCTTCTCCAAAAACACACAAAAGAAGGTAGAGGAAGCCGAACTCCAGGCACAAAGCATATTGAAAGAGGCTGAATTAAGAGCGGAAACCCTCCGGAAAGAGAAAGAGCTGGAAGCAAAAGAGAAGGCAGTTCAGATGAAAGCTGCCCATGACAGGGAAGTGAATGACCGCAACCGTAAGATTAATGATGCTGAAAATCGCATCAAACAGAAAGAGCAAACCATTAACCAGAAAGAAGGCAGTCTTGAGAAGCAGATCAAAGAAAATGAAGCTATCAAGGAAAACCTGAACCGCCAGATCGAACTGGTCAATATCAAAAGAACAGAACTGGAAAAACACCAGGAAGAACATATCCGCCGCCTGGAAAAAATTGCCGTCCTTTCAGCAGACGAAGCCCGTGCCCAACTGATAGAAAGCCTGAAGAATGAGGCTCACACCCAGGCCCTTGGCATTCAGCAGGAGATCATTGACGATGCCAAGCAAAAAGCTAATAAAGAAGCAAGAAAGATCATTATACAGACTATACAGCGGACCGCTGCTGAACAAGCCATTGAAAACTCCATCACCGTTTTCAACCTGGAAAGTGATGAGATCAAAGGACAGATCATCGGTCGTGAAGGCCGTAATATCCGGGCCATTGAAGCTGCAACCGGGGTTGACCTGATCGTTGACGATACTCCCGAAGCAATTATCCTTTCCTCTTTTGACCCGCTTCGTCGTGAAATAGCCCGTCTGAGTTTACAAAGACTGGTTAGTGACGGTCGTATCCACCCGGCCCGTATTGAAGAAGTGGTGGAAAAGACCAAGAAACAGATCGAAGAGCAGGTAATGGAGATCGGTGAAAGAACAGTGATAGAACTGGGTATCCATGGCCTGCATAAAGAACTGGTAAGAATGGTGGGACGTATGCGTTTCCGCTCTTCTTATGGCCAAAACTTACTGATGCACAGCCGGGAGACAGCGAATCTTTGCGCTACGATGGCTGCTGAGTTGGGCATGAGCCAACCCCAGGTAAAATTGGCCAAACGAGCTGGTCTTCTCCATGATATTGGTAAAGTGCCGGATGAAGAAAGCGAACTGAGCCACGCATTATTGGGCGCTAAACTCGCAGAAAAATATAACGAAAACCCTGCGGTGGTTAATGCCATTGGCGCCCACCACGATGAGATGGAAATGCAATATGTCATCTCCCCTATCATCCAGGCCTGTGATGCTATCAGCGGTGCCCGTCCGGGTGCCCGTCGTGAGATCATGCAGCAATATATCCAGCGGATCAAGGACCTGGAAAACCTGGCCATGGCCTATACCGGGGTAGAAAAAGCTTATGCCATCCAGGCGGGTCGTGAACTGAGGGTGATCGTGGAAGCCGACAAAGTAACTGACCAGGATTCTGAAAAACTGTCCTTTGAGATCGCCCAGAAGATACAGACCGAAATGACCTTCCCGGGGCAGATAAAAGTGACCGTTATCCGGGAAAAAAGAGCGGTAAACGTAGCCAGGTAATAGAATTTAGCTATTGGGACTTAGGGATTTGGAGGTAAATCGAATTTTTTTTCAGATGATCTCCAAATTCCTTCCCCACTAATTCCCAATTCCAACATTTTCCCCTTACCTTTGCCCTCCTTAAAAATCACAGATATGAACGCCATCGCATACGTACATGAGCAGCTGACCGGCAAGAAAGAATTCCCGAAATTCAAGGCAGGTGACAACATTACGGTTAACTACAAGATCATTGAAGGTAACAAAGAAAGGATCCAGTCTTTTAAAGGCGATGTGATCAAACGCCAGGGCACTGGTCATACAGCATGCTTCACCGTTCGTAAGATATCTGATGGTGTGGGTGTGGAAAGGCTTTTCCCGATCTTCTCCCCCAATATCGAATCGATCGTATTGAACAAAACAGGTAATGTACGCCGTGCTAAATTGTTCTACCAGCGTAAGCGCAGTGGTAAGAGTGCCAGGATTCGTGAAAAGCGTATGGCCGTTGCAGCTGATGCAGCAAAGTAATTGCACTATATATAATTGCAAAAGCCCCTTTGAAGGGGCTTTTTTGTTAACGGCTGGCAATTAGCAACTAAATATTCCGTTATTTTCAGGTACTTGTTATCTTTGACCTCTAATTATCCAATTATGATCCAAACAAATTTACTGGGAATGCTGGGCACCAACGAGATCATCATCATCCTGGTTATCGTTTTACTGTTATTCGGAGGCCGCAAAATTCCTGAACTGATGCGTGGTCTTGGTAAAGGCGTTCGTGAATTCAATGATGCAAAGAGTAATGTGAAAAAGGAAATTGAAGAAAGCAGTAACGACGTTAAGAATTCCGTTCAGTAATCCTTCAATTTAGTTTTTCCTATATCAAAAAGGCTTCGCTTTTGTTTGACTATTCTTCTATTGAGCAGTATCATGCCCAATTGCAGGAAGGTAAGGTAACCTGCTTGCAGGTGGTTGAGTATTACCTCGGCCGGATCAGGTCAACAGCGCATCTTAATGCATTTATTGAAGTATATGCCGAGGAAGCCATCGCTAAAGCAAAGCAACTCGATGAACTAAGAGCTGCAGGCAAGCCGACAGGTAAACTGCATGGAGTGGTCACAGGCCTTAAAGATGTAATTGCTTACAAGGATCATCAACTTACCGCCTCCTCGGGTATATTAAAAGGGTTTTCCTCCATTTATTCCGCCACCGTTGTTGAACGTTTACTGACTGAAGAAGCGATTATCATTGGTAACCTCAATTGCGATGAATTTGCAATGGGCTCCACCAATGAGAATTCTGTGTATGGGAAAGTGCTAAATGCATTAGACGAATCAAAAGTACCCGGTGGTTCATCAGGTGGTTCAGCTGTTGCCGTGCAGGCAGGTCTTTGTATGGTATCATTAGGAAGCGATACGGGCGGCTCTGTTCGCCAACCTGCTGACTTCTGTGGCATTATTGGATTAAAACCCACCTACGGCAGAATCTCCCGCTATGGCCTTATAGCTTATGCATCTTCCTTTGACCAGGTCGGCATCTTCGGAAATAATATACCTGATGTGGCACAAGTGCTGGAAGTAATTGCCGGTGCAGACGAATTTGACAGCACCGTTTCTCATAAAGAAGTAGAAGCATATACTGCTTCACTCGCTGCTGATAAAAAATTCCGCTTTGCTTATTTTGAAGAAGCCCTGAACCATCCCAGCCTTGACCCTGAGATCAGTACTGCTATAAAAGCCCTTGCTGAAAAATTAACCAACGAAGGGCATGAAGTAAAACCAGTGCAGTTTGACTTGTTGGATTATATCGTGCCTGCTTATTATGTTTTGACAACAGCAGAAGCATCTTCCAACCTGTCCCGGTTTGATGGTGTAAAATTTGGTCACCGCACGGCCAATAAAGAAGCAGAGCTGACGGAATTTTATGAACTAACCCGGTCAGAAGGTTTTGGCAAAGAGGTGAAACGCCGCATTATGCTCGGCACATTCGTTCTCAGTGCCGGATATTATGACGCCTATTTTACCCGGGCTCAGAAAGTAAGGCAGCTTTTATGTGATAAGACAAAAGCTGTTTTCAACAATTATGATTTTATTATCATGCCCACTTCTCCCACTACCGCCTTTAGTTTCGGTGAAAAAATGGATGACCCAATTGCCATGTACCTCGCTGATATATATACTGTAATGGCTAACCTTGTGGGTGTTCCTGCCATTTCATTGCCTCTTTTCAAACACAGCAATGGTATGCCATTTG
>CALRSN020000144.1:0-6230 GCA_943370865.1 Bordetella parapertussis | reverse complement strand
AGTACATCACCTGGTCCTTTAATGACAGATGCACATACGACAAATGGAGGAGGAACGGGTCCGTTTAACAGTAACATTACCGGGATCAACCAGGCTACCACTTATTATGTAAGAGCTTATGCAACCAATAGCGTTGGCACTGCCTATGGAAATGAGTTAAGCTTTGTAACCCCGGTTCCTGATATTTTTTCGGCAGGTTTTGAAAGCAATGGAAGTTACAGTGTGGCTAAGGTTTGGAAAAATGGTGTAGCCACATCGTTATCCGCCGGGGGTAGCTCAAACCAGGGATGGGCCCGTGCTGTATATGTTGCCGGAACAGATATATATGTGACCGGGTATGAATTTAATGGTATCCGTTATACAGCAAAGCTATGGAAGAATGGGGTATCCACTTCTTTGACAAATGGTAGTAATGATGCCCAGGCCTGGGCAATCTGTGTTTCAGGTGCAGATGTTATTGTAGGCGGATATGAAAAAAATTCAGCTGGAAAAAATGTTGCCAAAATCTGGACGAATGGCATCCCTGCGTTATTATCCGATGGAACTAATGATTCACAGGTTTATGGGGTCTTCGTTTCTCAAACAGATATATATGCTGTGGGTTTTGAAATAAACAATGGCGTAAGTGTAGCTAAACTTTGGAAAAACGGGGTATCCGCTGCACTTCCCACAGGTGGAACCGTTTCCGCTGCCTATTCAATATATGTTTCGGGGAATGATGTCTATATTGTAGGAAATGAACTAACCCCCTTAGGGTATTCCAAAGTGATCTTATGGAAGAATGGAGTAGCCAACTATTTAACAACTGGGTT
Organism: Bordetella parapertussis; assembly: GCA_943370865.1. GTDB lineage: Bacteria > Bacteroidota > Bacteroidia > Chitinophagales > Chitinophagaceae > CADEDV01. The sequence goes on along the minus strand of CALRSN020000144.1, from coordinate 5,418 downwards.
TAGTAGTAATGCAATTCCGTATGGTGTTTTCGTAAGTGGTACGGATGTGTATGTGGCAGGATTTGACCAGTCAACTGGAACGGGAAGTTCAAAAGCAATACTTTGGAAAAATGGAACGGCTAATGCATTGACAGATGGTTCAAATTATGCAAGAGCTAATTCTGTTTATGTGTATAATAACGATGTTTATGTTACCGGGTATGAATTAGTGTGGCCATTCATGATTTCCAGGACCTGGAAAAATGGAACACTTATTTATTCAACAGATGGAACAAAAGATGCCGCTTCAGCATCAGTATTTGTAAGATAATAGTAACCAACAACTGCAAAAATTCCCGTTTTGCAGTTGTATGATAACTGCCCCGGTGGTCAACCCTGCTTTCAATATAATTTTGAAATAGCCCGATGTTTCCTGTTGACTATCCTACCGGCATATCACATTCGCATGGCGGCCCACCAGTTTCCAGCCAGTGGCCTGTTTTTCCCAGATATTGGTAAACCGTCTTTTCACCACTTCACCGGTTTGTGGCGAATCACCGGCGGGCACCACTATTTCATGGCCCATGGAAAAAGCAAAATTTCCTTTGATAGTAATATGCTCGATCACCCGGGTGAAGGTGGTCCGGCTGCGTTTCAGCACCGGCCGGTCTAAAGTGGTTTTGCCGGCAAAAATGATCACATTATCGGGAGAGTTAACGGTGTAGTCTTTGTCCCAGAGTTGTAACAGCGTGGCCGAGTCTTTTGCCAGTATGGCCTGCACTTCCACTTGCTCCAGGTTGCGTATGGTATCTGCTGTGGTTTGAGCCAGCAAATAAAAAGGTTGAAAACAAATAGCAGCGAGGATGATCTTTTTCATGATAAGGTTTTAAGGTAAATGTGGTTGATGGGTTAAGGTACGGTTTTATTATTGCCTGAATAAACCAGTTCTGCAAAACATCCCCTTCGAAATTGTATTGTATCGCCACTGGCGGTTACCCCATAACTACAAGTGGATGCTATGATCAATCTCAATCATCGGCTGCCTTTATTCAGTTATCTTTAAACCAAAGAATACAGGGCAGCATAAAATCAACTTGTATGAAGGCAAGTATCTATACCACATACGGGCCGCCTGCTGTGCTCTCCATGGCGGAGATCGAAAAACCGGTTCCAAAAAATAAGGAAGTACTCGTAGCCGTGAAAGCAACAACGGTGAACCGGACGGATTGTGCCATGCTCCGGGCCAAACCTTTTATCATGCGGTTCCTGACCGGCCTGTTCAAACCCAATAACCGGGTGCTGGGAACAGAGTTTGCCGGTATCATAGAAGCAGTGGGTAAAGAAGTGCAGGCCTTTAAACCCGGCGACAGGGTGTTTGGATTTAATGACCAGGGCATGCATGCACATGCTCAATACCTCGTACTGGCAGAAGATAAAAACATCACTCTTATACCTGAACAAATAACATATAAACAAGCTGCAGCAAGTTGTGAAGGTGCCCACTATGCTTACAACATGATCAAAAAAGTGAAACTGGAGCCGGGGCAAAAAGTGCTTGTCAACGGAGCCAGTGGTGGCATCGGTTCTGCAGCTGTGCAATTGCTGAAGCATTTTGGTGCGGAGATAACAGCTGTATGCGGTACTAAAAATACAGAGCTGGTGAGATCACTGGGAGCTGGCCGGGTGATTGATTACACCCACACCGACTTTACAAAAGAAGACCAGCAATATGCTGTTGTTTTGGATACGGTTGGTAAAAGTTCATTTGGCAAATGCAAACCGGTGTTACAGCCCGGCGGAATCTATATCTCTTCCGAACTGGGCTGGCTATGTGAGAATATTTTCCTCGCCCTTTTTACTCCCTTGTTCAGCAAGAAGAAAGTCATCTTCCCGGTGCCTTCTGATATTAAAGGAACGATGCTATTGGTAAAACAACTGCTGGAGCAGGGAACATTCAAACCCGTGATCGACCGGGAATACCCGCTGGAAAGAATGGCCGAAGCCTTCAGCTATGTGGAAACAGGCCAGAAGACGGGGAATGTGGTCATCAGTATCGATGATACTGACTGATGTTGCAGTAAGATAATTTATCCTGACCGTTTCTGCTCAACTGCTGCAAGATGAAAAATGAAACAAAACTGGTGCTGATCAAGATCATCCACACTATTGTCTGGGTGTTTTTTAATGTGGTCATCTTTTACATGCTCTATGCGGCACTGACCAATCAACTGGACAAATGGTTGTGGATCGGCTACGGGTTGTTCGCTTTAGAGGGAATTACCCTGCTGGCTTTTAAATTCTTTTGTCCGTTAACGGTGATGGCCCGCCAGTACTCTGACTCAACGAAAGATAATTTTGATATTTACCTGCCCAACTGGCTGGCTAAATATACCAAGCTGATCTATACGTCTATCCTGGTTGTAATTATTATCCTTACCCTGTACCAGCTTTTGAAACAAGGATAGCACAGCGCTGCAAATCTTTCCTTTGGCAGTTTTATTGTATCGTTCTGGCGGCTATAGCCGGTAACTATAATTAGTTACTACCAATTCACACTACCCAAAAGTGTAATTTCCTTTGCCGGGCTTATTACTGATATTTACCCTGCAATAAAAAACCAGTTATGAAAAAATATTTCAGCACCCGGCTTGCACTGCTCATAGTTCTTCTCAGTCCTGTAGTAATTACTGCACAACTCACCAACGGTGATTTTGTGACTATAAAAAATAGCAGCAGCGGGAAATATATCAAGGCAAAAGGTATTGCTGTTGACTCCCCCATAGTACATGGCCAGTTCACGCAGGCTAATATGTATTTTGGCCAATGGAAAGTGATGGCTGCCTCCGGGGGCGGATACATGTTTCTGACAAGAATAAACGGCCTTTATCTCGGCATAAAACCTGTTGCGGGTGCTGGTAATGGGTTCATCGTTCAGCGGCGGTTAACGGCTGAAAACCGGGATGAATTAATCTGGATATTGGTAAGAACACCCGTTGGTTACCAGTTAAAAAATAAAAAGAATAACCGGCTGCTGTCGGTGCAGGGTTCCCTCACCGAAGAAAATACAAATCTTGTGCACACACTGAATCCCGGCACAACCGGTAAAATTTGGGTTTTTACCCCTGTAACTTCTTCTCCTGCTACTTCAACAACCGGGACGGGACGATCCGTTTTATTTGATGTGATGCTGAATTATATTGCTGTTTCCGAAGCCACCCGCAACCGGATCGACAACGGTGATTGCAGAAGAGTGTTTGGCCAGGTAAAAACGGAACTCTGGGAACTGGATGACAACAATCAAAAGAAAAGAAAGATAGCCGCCTACGAAAACAAGCCCGAGTATGTTTTTAACCAGCTCAATTACCTGAGTGCCCCCACCGAGGGACTGAGTTATTACCAGGATAACCGGACCGATGCCGCTAATAATGAAATGGAAAAAGTAACCTATAACATACCGGAAGACCTGCTCAACAACCGGAAAGTCATGCTGGTGATAAAAACTTATTTGGGCACCCGCCATAAAGACAGCGACCTTTCCTCCTATGATGCAGTGAAGATGAAACAGGAAAAACAATCCACCTATATACTCGACAACAGGATCAGCAGGACGGAAACGATCCAGGCAATTACCGATCGGTACTTTAATAATATGACCTTAACCGGGTCCACCATCAATGGTTCTTTGTTTGAACAGGGAGATGATACGCATAAACTGTGGGTCACTTTCACCTGCAAAAAACAATAATAAGCTGCTCTACTTTTCAAAACTGCGAAACATTTGTTTCGCAGTTTTATTATATAGTGCCCGGAAGTCAACTCCTCCCCTTACTTCCCTGCCAGTGTAGATCAAACAAGAGTTATTTAGCAAGAGTGGGAGTAGTACTGGTATTTAAAATATCGAAAACACATTTACATACACATAGCAAACTGATTATAAAAACACTGCTATAGTGACCATAAGAGGTATTCTTTTCTAAAAAGATCGCACCTAACGCACCCAGTACGATGGCAACATGAATAACCAGTTGCCTTCCGTCGAAGATAGCAGCGAAACTATCCGGCTTTGATGTATAAAAAGCACCGCTATTAAAAAAGCCCATCACTAAGTAGTAGCCCTGGCTAACCATACTGATGAGCAATCCTGCATTAAACAGCCTGTTTTGAAACAGTATAGTAGATACTACCGCCGTTTTATCTTTATTTACATTCGCCACAAAGCCAATAAACGTAATGATGAAAATAGCATAGAATAAAAAAACACCCATTCGTATCAGCAAATATTTGATTCCGCTGTTAAGATGATACACCAGCGGGGTATTGCTGTTTACATTGTCCGGTTCCCGGCCCTGGCTATATACAATTTGAATGGCATTAAATATTGCCATGATGAATGTTTCCACCCAAAAAAACCAAAACGCTTCAAAAGGCTGCCAGCCAAAAGAAGCCACTCCTAAAATGGGGACCAGGTTAAAAATGATAATTAACAGGATAGTGATGTTTCTGTTCATAGCACTAAAATAAATAAAACTTCTGCGGCCGGGCAACCTGCGACCTACAACTGGCTCATTGCTATCAAAAAGTAAATAATTATTTATTTTTTTGGCGGGTATTCAGCCATTGCAGCGCAGCCTGTACCGTTACATCTTTTTCGGGTGCTGCATAGTTATCATCGCTTTTGATGAACAGGGCAGTTGCACTTCATACTACGAATATTTTTGGTAGCGGTAATGGCGGTCAGAATAAGCTTTGATCAGGTTAATGGGCCGGCTGAATGGTATGAATTGTACAAAACAGCCCGGCAACAAAAAAAAACTGAATCGTGCAGGAGAATCAATGATGTCTTTTGATACAATTCTTCCAGGACAGTAGCCTGATGTTTTGCAATAAGCAGGACGGGGAAATGACAGCAGTTGATCATATTGGAAAAATATTTTACTTTAGGTATAGTTCTCTTCCATACGATTTGCTTTCACCAAAACTATAAAGCCATGCGTTTTTATCTAACCAACTTCAAATGGGTCATGCTCGTTTCCGGTTTGTTAACCTGTACGATGTTTCTTGCTTTATTCTCCCCGCAGGAATCGCTGCAGTCCAATTTCGGTGCCACGCTGGAGGGACCGGTGGCCAATATAGTGACCCGTAACTGGGGAGCCCTGATCGGCCTGGTGGGTATTATGCTCATTTATGGAGCCTTCCATTCTCCGGTACGAAAATTCACCCTGGTGATTGCGGGTATCAGTAAGATCATATTCATCAGCTTGGTACTATCATCTGGTATATCCTTTTGGGGGCTGGGCGCAGGCACCGCCGTTATTGCTGATACAATTATGATCGCCTTCTATATCATTTATCTTTTGCTGCCTTCGCCGGCGAAACAGTGAAAGACAACCCATCATCTCCGGGTATAAAAAAATGTCCCGCTGTATACAGCGGGACATT
>CALRSN020000143.1:0-6250 GCA_943370865.1 Bordetella parapertussis | reverse complement strand
GGCGGACCTGCTGTATTCGGGTTGAGCGGTACAGGAGCAAATTGCGCCGGAGCCTCTGTTGTTGGTACCTATACATTAGGAGTTGCATTGGGAGGCACACATAGTGTTACAGTTAATGTGAATGTAACGACTATTGGAACTTATTCCATCAGCACCACGTTCCAGGGTATGACTTTTATGGCAAGCGGAGCTTTTATCACTACAGGGCCGCAAACAGTAGTATTGTTTGGCAGCGGCACACCCACAACTGCAGGCCTCAATACTGTTCCTGTTACAATCGGTACGAATCTCTGTTCATTTGATATCACAGTTGGAAATGCCGGCACCGGCACACTGGCCGGGGCGCCGGGTGGCTGCACACCTGTAACACCGGCTGGTACTTACACTGTTGGTACAGCCCTTACGGTTGGTAATAATGTACAGATACAGGTAAACGTGGCCACAGTTGGTACATACACGATCAGCACAAATGCTATAACTGGCTTTAGTTTTACCGCAACCGGAACCTTTCCGGCTACCGGTATTCAGAATATCACCCTGATAGGAAGTGGGACACCAACTACGGCAGGTAACCAGGTATTCACGGTTACTTTTGGAACTAGTAGCTGCACATTTACGATTCCTGTTGTGGCGGCACCTACTGTGATTGATTATTTCCCGAGAACTACGAATAGTAACTGGAGTTATGAAATTGATGATGATGCGAATGATTCCCTTTTCCGCAGGGTGATAGCAAATACGTATAGTGCTCTTGGTAATACCTATAATATTTTCATGATCACGGATAATATTGCCACCGGTTTTGATTCATCCGGGTATTATCGTAAGTCAGGAACAGATTATATGGAATTTGTTGACATTGGCGCTTTTATAGGGTATGATAATCCGCAGTGGAAGGAATATACTTTTCTGAAAGATGCGGCGGCAGGAACTAACTGGAAAAGTTCTGCACATCCGGGTACTGTAACTGTTCCGCCCAACCCGACCTTCTCCATTACCCTCCGTTTCAGCTATACTATTTTACAAAAGGATGTGCCGCTTTCTTTTACCACCTCAACCGGTACGATGAACTTTACCAATGTTATTGTGGTGGAAGAAAAATATGAGCAGGAAGTAGCTCCCGGAGTATGGCAGGATGTTACATCGCTGGTGGGCTCAGGTAAAAGCTATTATGCAAGAAATATAGGACTGGTGAAATTTGAGTTTTTTGATGAAACAGGAACGCTGGCATTCCAGCAGGAATTACGCCGGTACCAGGTTTTTTAATAAAAGAAATAAAGAATTAAACAGTGGCTGTCTCAAAAAATTTGAGGCGGCCTTTTTTCTGCCCATAGTCTCCCGCCAGAGGCCAGTGGCAAAAGAAACCAAGGGGATTTCAGGAGATAGATATGTTTTGATTACTTTGCTACAGGAAAATAACGAACGCCTTCCCGGCAATAATTTATAATGCTGTTATATGAATAAGATAAATCACCGTTTAGTTGTTCTGTTAGTTATTGCACTTATAATAACTTCTACAGCTGCTGCACAAAAAGAAAGAGCTGTGTGGAGTAAAGAAAAAGCCAATGCCTGGTATGCTAAACTTTCGTGGATGGCCGGTGCTGATTTTTTGCCCAGCACTGCTATCAATCAACTGGAAATGTGGCAGGCAGAAACATTTGATTCTGTCACGATTGACCGGGAGCTTGGCTTTGCCCAAAGTATCGGTATGAACATCATGCGGGTTTATCTTCACCATTTGGCCTGGCAAGCGGATCAAACAGGATTCAAAAAAAGAATGAACAGCTATTTATCCATTGCCCATAAACACGGTATCATTACTGTTTTTGTTTTCTTTGATGATTGCTGGAATGAAACCTATGCACCGGGCAAACAACCATTGCCCAGGCCGGGTATTCATAATTCAGGCTGGGTGAGAGACCCGGGAAAATTAACCGACATGGATTTTTCAGCCGCCGCCATGCTGGAGAAATATGTAAAGGATATATTGACTGCTTTTAAAAAAGATAAACGTATTTTATTATGGGACCTGTACAATGAGCCCGGCAATTCAGGGTATGGCAATAAAAGTATGCCGCTGCTGCAAAAAGTATTTTCCTGGGGAAGAACGATCAATCCTGACCAGCCCTTGTCTGCCGGTATATGGGATCTGCGGTTAAAAGAACTGAACCAGTTTCAGTTGGAAAATTCAGACGTGATTACGTATCACAATTACATGGACGAAAAAGAACACCTGAAATGGATCGATTCATTTTTAGTTAAAACCGGGAAGCCGTTGATCTGTACCGAGTATATGGCAAGGACAAGGGGCAGCCGTTTTGATAACATCATGCCTTTACTGAAAGAACGGAAAATTGCAGCCATTAACTGGGGCCTGGTGGCTGGTAAAAGCAATACGATCTATGCATGGGATACACCCATACCAGATGGTAGTGAGCCGAAAGTATGGTTTCATGATATTTTCCGCAAAGACGGAACCCCTTACAACGAAGAAGAAGTCAGGCTCATTAAATCGCTGACGGGTAAGGGGAATAATTAAAACCATCGCCGGCAGGACTACTATTTTAGCTTAGAATATGGTACTTGCGTCAAACCTTTATTACCTGTTAACGGGAGGCTTGTTATTTCGTATTACCGGAGGTTTCACCACTGCTACACTACCATATCTTTCCAGCATGATGGCTTTATACTGTGGCGTCGAGGCCAGGTTGGGCATATTATAGTTGCATTTGCTGAGATCGGGAATGATGCATGGCATCTGGCCCAAAATGCTGTCCTTACCGGTTGAAAAACTTTTAAAGCCAAATCCATTCATTCCGTTTAATTGAACTTTACTGTCATATATAAACACGGTATCATTATTCCATTTCAATTTTTTTTGAAGATACTTATTGGGATCGATAATGCCATCGGTTTGTGCAACAGCTATGGAAGCAACCAGCAGGCAAAATGGTAAGAGTATCTTTTTCATACGCAAAAAATAAGGTCTTTTAAAGTTATGAAAAAAGCCTGAACAGGTTTCCCGGTCCAGGCTAGTATTTTTTACCCGATGGGATGTTCTATTTTTTAGCTCTCACCTGTTTCCAGTGGTTGATCAGACCGTTCGTGGAGGAATCATGACTGGTAACCGTTTCTTTTGTCACTAACTCCGGAAGTATCTTATTGGCCAATTGCTTACCCAATTCCACTCCCCACTGGTCGAAGCTGTAAATATTCCAGAGTATGCCCTGAACAAATATTTTATGTTCATACAAAGCGATCAGTTCACCCAGCGTATAAGGAGTGATCTTTTTGATAAGGAATGAATTGGTGGGCCGGTTGCCGGTAAATACTTTATAGGGCAGGAGGCGGGTAATATCTTCATTGCTTAAACCTGCTTTCTCTAATTCTTTTCCGGCTTCTTCTTCTGTCTTGCCATTCATTAAGGCTTCAGTCTGTGCAAAGAAATTACTCAGCAGTTTTACATGATGATCGCCGATGGGATTATGGGTTTGTGCAGGAGCAATAAAATCACAGGGAATAAGCGGCGTACCCTGGTGTATCAGTTGATAAAAAGCATGCTGCCCGTTGGTACCCGGTTCACCCCAGATGATAGGGCCGGTAGGATATTCAACTGCTTCACCGTTACGGTCAATACTTTTTCCGTTGCTTTCCATATTTCCTTGCTGGAAATATGCAGCAAAACGATGGAGATACTGATCATAAGGCAGAATGGCCTCGCTTTGTGTGCCGAAGAAATTCGTGTACCATAAACCGATCAGCGCCATCAATACCGGTATATTTTTTTCAAATGGGGTTTCTCTGAAATGTTTATCGGTATCATGGGCGCCTTTCAGTAATTGTTCAAAATTCTTGTAACCGATCGTGAGTGCAATAGAAAGACCGATAGCACTCCATAAGGAATAGCGTCCTCCCACCCAGTCCCAGAATTCAAACATGTTGTTTTTATCAATACCAAATTTCACCACTTCGGGTTCATTGGTACTAAGGGCCACAAAATGTTTGGCAATATGTTTTTCGTTCTTGGCTTTTTTGAGGAACCATTCTCTTGCCGTATGGGCATTGGTCATGGTTTCCTGCGTGGTAAAAGTTTTGGAAGCGATCAGGAATAATGTTCTTTCAGGATTTACTTTCTTTAAGGTTTCAGCAATATGAGTTCCATCCACGTTGGAGACAAAAAAGGTTTCGATATCATCCACCGTATAGGGCTTCAATGCTTCAGTAACCATCAATGGACCCAGGTCACTGCCACCGATACCGATATTGACAATGTACTTGATCCGTTTATTGGTATAGCCCCTGTGCTTGCCGGTATGAACTGCTTCACAAAAACCTTTCATTTTCTTTAATACTTTTCGCACCAGCGGCATCACATCACTGCCTTCGGCAAAAACAGGTTCTTTGGAAAAATTTCTCAGCGCTGTATGTAAAACGGCACGGCCTTCAGTAGCATTGATCTTATCCCCGGCAAATAGAGCGTTGATCGCCTCTTTCAGTTTGCAATCATTGGCAAGTTGTAATAATAAGTGAAGGGTTTTATCTGTAATGATGTTCTTGGAATAGTCGAACAGAATATCGCCTTTTTGTACCGATAGTTTTTCAAAACGATTAGTATCTTCTTTGAACAGTTCCCGCAGCTGCTTTTCTTTTATTTCGTGGTAATGAGCTTGTAATTGTTGCCAGGCTTGTGTTGATGTAGGGTTTATCTTAGGTAACATATTATAGTTGATTAAAACGTTCAATGGTTGTGGCGGTCATTTCTTTGGTGATATCAAGATGGGTAACCAGTCTTACCCGGTTAGGCGCAATGGCATAACCCAGAATATGATGCTCTTTCAGTTTGGCCACTAATTCGGGAGCTGTCATTCCCTCTTTCAGTTCGAAGATGATGATATTGGTCTCAACGGGTAAAACCATTTTCACAAAACTCTTCTTTGCAATCGCTTCACTGATCTGTTGTGCATGCAAATGATCTTCGGCCAGCCGCTGAATATTATTTTCTAAGGCATAGATGCCTGCCGCTGCTATAAAGCCGGCCTGCCGCATGCCACCACCAAAAACTTTCCTGATCCTTCTTGCTTTTTTGATGAATTCCTTTTTGCCCAGTAATACACTACCAACAGGACAGCCTAAGCTTTTGCTGAAACAAATGGATATACTGTCAAATACTTCACCATATTGTTTCGGTGTTTCATTTTTAGCTACCAGTGCATTCCATAACCGGGCACCATCCAAATGAAAAGCCAGCTTGTTTTCTGTACAAAGGGCTTTTATCTTTTTTATCTCTTCAAAATCGTAGCAGCTGCCGCCGCCACGGTTACTGGTATTTTCAAGGCAGATCAAACTGGTATTGGCCCGGTGCACATCATCGGGATTGATGGCTGCTTTTGCTTGTTCAGCAGTAAACCGGCCACGATCTCCTTGCATCAATTTGACAGAAGCTCCCGAGTTAGAAGCAATACCACCACCTTCATACTGATAAACATGGGCACTTTCATCGCAGATCACTTCATCGCCGGGTTGTGTATGACATTTAATAGCGACCTGGTTGGTCATGGTACCCGAGGGGCAAAAAAGCCCGGCTTCCATGCCAAAGAGGGAAGCTGACCTATTTTCCAGTTCATTGATAGAGGGGTCTTCGCCAAAAACATCATCGCCAACTTTAGCTTTCATCATGGCCTCGAGCATGGCCGGGGAGGGTTTGGTCACTGTGTCCGATCTGAAATCAATCACCATTCTGCGAATTTTCTGCAAGATAATCAGTTCACGCCTGAAAAAAGCCATTTTGCGAAGAGGTGGAGCCGTCTTCTGCATCTTTTCTTAAATTGCCAGCCTGTATGAGAGAACCATCTACGTTGGAATATATCCTGTTGATTTTCTTCAGCCTCCTGTTTGCTGTAGGAGGGTTGTATGTGCTGACACAATTCTCCCGGATGTTCAAGCAGTCCATCAAAAACGAGTTGCTGCGAAAGAACGTGGTGGCATGGCTGGCTATTTTATGCATTTCGAATGCCATGGTGCCCATGTCAGGTGGTTTTTTTTATATGCTGGCCAAATGGGGATGGCTATGGTCGGTAGTGGGCCAGCTTATCTCAGTAACAGTAACAACCCTGCTTGTCTTTAATACAGTAAGATACATAGCTGAAAACAGGCGGTTCAAACAAATGGGTTTTATTAAACACAACCTGCTGATCGTAATCACCCTGATCGTAACCACCATTATCATCAATATCCCGTTTGCTTATCATTT
>CALRSN020000142.1:0-6285 GCA_943370865.1 Bordetella parapertussis | reverse complement strand
GGAAAAAATGCGTCATCAACATGGGCAGTTTAAACACTTGCCCAAGTTCAGTATTACCAAAAAGGTGAATACTGATTATTGCTATAATCAGAGTTTTACGCATTCGTGACAATCAAATATCCAAAAATGATGCCATATGAAGCTAAACGCTGCTTTAATAATGATATTGCGGAACATTACATGATTATAAGCAATTTCCCTTAGTGAAAGCTGAATGATTGTTAGTAAAAGGTAAAATTATCTAAGTAACAATTCGCAGGGCTTAAGGCCGGTATGCTTTTTAAAGGCAGTAGAGAAGTGCGAAATAGAGGAATAACCCAGCATAATTGATACTTCTGTTACACTTAATCCTTTTTCGTACAAGAGGTATTTGGCATGTTCCATCCGCTGGCTTTGGTAAAAATCAAATACTGTGGTACCGAACAGTTCTTTAAAGCCTTTTTTCAGATAACATTCGTTTATGGCCACTTTCCGGCTGAGTTCTTTAATTGTAATTGGCTCACCAATATGCTGAATCAGTATTTCCCTTGCTTTAATGATCTTTTCCCGGTCAGCCTCATTAGCCAGAAATTTACAGCTGATCACATCAATTTCTTTCTCTCCCAGCATACAGTCTAAGCTGTATAACAGCAGCATCTGGGTTTGAGCATTGATGTATATATTCTCCAGGCTGTCTGAGTAGGTATGATTCAATACACCCTCAAGTACCATCCTTGTCTTACCGCAAAGCGGAAGTATCTTGGTAAACGAAGACCGGTGCTTGAAACTCAGGATATCATCCGTCAGCACTGCATTTCCTTTGCGGGGCTTGATAAACTGGCTCAAATGGGTAGGAGAGAATTTAAAACTAACTACATCCACACTATCCACCCTTTCCATACAGCTTTTGGAAGCACTGAACTGGCACATATCACATTCTGTGTCTTTTTTCCGGCAATAGACATTACCGCTGACGCAGAACCTTAATTCCAGGTAGTTTTCTTTAGAAGCTCCCTTTTCGTAATGGTAGACCATCATCCCGGTATCCTCAATATTCCACTGCGGAAGCCGGCTGTACCTGTTAATCGTATATTGCACAGAACCGGGTATTTGCTGCTCTCTTTCCTGCAACAGGTGTAATTGCTCCTGCATAGGAGCCTGCTTATAGGCCAGGGTCAATATATCCGGGGGATTGTGCATTACAACTGCAAAAGTAAGCCTTTTCGGGGTTTTAATGGTTGAACGTTGATCAGGTGGCGGGATGATTTGAGTTTTAACAATCTATGCGTAAAAAAAATTCCGTTTTTAGCCGTAACGATTAACTTTGCCCATCCGCCGCCGACCGGCGGATTCTTTGTAACACAACTGCATGATCCATCCACATACATACATTCATCCGAATGCCAAGCTGGCCACCAATGTTAAAGTTGATCCTTTTACCGTAATTCACCAGGATGTGGAGATCGGTGATGGCACCTGGATCGGTTCCAATGTTACCATAATGGAAGGGGCAAGGATCGGTAAAAACTGCCGCATCTTCCCGGGAGCTGTTATCGCTGCCATCCCGCAGGACCTGAAATTCCAGGGCGAATATTCTAATGTATATATTGGGGATGGTACTACCATCCGTGAGTTTGTGACCGTAAACCGGGGAACAAAAGACCGGGACAAAACTGTTATTGGTAAAAACTGCCTGATCATGGCATATTGCCATTTCGCCCATGATTGTCTGGTGGGTGATAATTGCATCATGAGTAATAACACCCAGGTGGCCGGTCATGTAACCATTGGCGACTGGGCTATTATTGGTGGTATGTGTGCCGTTCACCAGTTTGTCAATATTGGCCAGCATTCTTTCCTGAGTGGCGGTTCGCTGGTAGGTAAAGATGTACCTCCATATATCAAAGCAGCCCGCAACCCCCTGAGCTATGCAGGTGTTAATTCCATTGGTTTAAAGCGAAGAGGCTTTACTGTTGATAAGATCAATCATATTCTCGATATCTACCGGGTATTATATAATAAAGGAATGAACACTTCCCAGGCTATTGAATTCCTGGAAGAAGAATTCCCTGCTACAGACGAAAGAGATGAGATCGTGACCTTCATCCGCGAATCACAACGTGGTATTATTAAACGCTTCACCAAAAACAGTGTGGATGAAGATATCGCTGACTGATGCAGGTAAACGCTTCAACCGCGACTGGATTTTCCGTCATTTCACTTATACATTTGAAACAGGTAATGCTTATGCCATTACAGGACCCAATGGTTCCGGCAAGAGTACTTTATTGCAGGTGCTCAGTGGTAATACCATGATGAACGAAGGCAAGGGTATCTGGACAACAGCTGAAGGAAAAGATGCAGGAGAAGATCTGTATAGCCTTGTATCTATTTGTGCCCCCTACCTTGAAGTGGTGGAAGAAATGACCCTGGCCGAATTCCTCGATTTTCACAGTGGCTTCAAACCCTTTCTCAATGGGGTGACAAAAGAATCAATTATCAGCAATTTGGGCTTGGAAAAAGCTGCCAATAAGCAAATACGCTACTACTCATCAGGTATGAAACAACGGGTAAAACTGGCACAATGTATTTTCTCCAATTCAGCTATCGTTTTATTAGATGAGCCCTGTACCAACCTTGATGCCGCAGGTATTGCTCAATACCATCAGCTGATCAATGATTACTGTAAGAACAGGCTTGTTATTGTAAGCAGTAATGATGAAGTGGAATATAAGTTCTGCAATGAGAAGTTGAATATCAGTGATTATAAACACTGATCGATCCCACCTATCGCTGACTCGCAATAAGCAAATTCAAATCTGTATATTTCAGATCAAACCGCTCACTCAGGTAAAAATTAGTGAGTGACCCTTTGAATAAATAAATGCCGCTGCGCAAATGAAGTTTATGCCAGACCAATTTTTCAAAACCGCCTTCTTCTGCTGCTTCGAGTAACAATGGCATCAGTACATTACTGATGGCTTGTGAAGCCGTACGGGCAAAACCGGATGGGATATTCGGAACACAATAATGTATCACGCCATACTTCATGAAAATGGGGTGTTCATGCGAAGTGATCTCCGAGGTTTCAAAACAGCCGCCCCGGTCGATACTCACATCAATGACCACGGAACCTGGCCGCATATTACTTACCATTTCTTCGGTCACCACCATCGGTGTTCTTCCTGTTTCAGAACCTAAAGCCCCAACGGCTACTTCGCAGGTCTTTAATTGCTTGGCGAGCATCCTGGGTTCAATAACCGAGGTCCATAAACGATGTCCAATATTATTCTGTAAGCGTTTTAAACGATAGACGCTGTTATCAAATACTTTTACGGATGCTCCCAATGCCAGGGCAGCTCTTGCAGCATATTCTCCCACAATACCAGCACCAATGATGATCACTTTAGTAGGTGCCACGCCGGATATACCACCCAGCAGCACCCCTTTACCATGATTAGCAGAACCTAAATACTGGGCAGCGATCAGCATCACCGCACTACCGGCAATTTCACTCATGCTGCGGACGATAGGATAGGAGTCGCTATCGTCTTTCAGGTTTTCAAAAGAAATAGCCGTAATTCTCTTCTCCATCATTTTCTCCAGCAGCTCTGCTTTTAAAATGGAAAGATGTATGGGGGAAATGATGACCTGGTTCAGTTGTAATAACGGAAGATCTTCATCAATAATGGGTGCACTTTTAACCAGCACCGGTGCTTTAAAAACATCAGCCCTGTCATACACGATCTTGGCACCCGCCTCACTGTAATCCTTATCCCTGAAATGGGAAGCTTCACCGGCATTATGCTCGATGGTAACATGATGCCCATTGCTGACCAGTACACTCACGGCATCCGGTGTCAGTGCAATCCGGTTTTCCTGGAAAGCGATCTCTTTGGGAATACCAATATGCATCTGTGATCCCTTGGGTTTGATATCAAGGGTTTCTTCCAGTGTTTCATAACTGAAAGAGGTGCTTATTTTAGGTTTTTGCTGGCTCATGAGTTGGTTGCAATAATTATCAGGCCTGTCTTCAAAAATAACTAATTATTGCCGATCCGCAGCCGTCTTCTTTGTGCATCAAGCACATCAATATAAATATGCAGGGCATGCTCCGGGAAAATGCCGGGGGCTTTTTCAGGCCACTCCACCAGGCAGATATTGCCGCTGTACAAACAATCCTCAATACCTGCCCTGGTAGCTTCTTCCTCATCTTTCAGGCGGTAAAGATCAATATGAAACAGCTTCTGCCGTTTCCCGTTTTCCTCATAAAGATATTCATTGACCAGTGAAAAAGTGGGACTGCCTACAGTATCCTTTACCCCTTTTATGTCGCATAAAGCATGAATAAACGTGGTCTTGCCGGCTCCCATTTGCCCATGAAAAGCAAACACAGTAGCAGCACCGGCATTTTTCCAAAAAGCAGCAGCCACTTCGTGAATATCATCAAGCAAAAACATACTGTTCATGGTTCAAATTTAGGCCTCCCTGACAAAACCACGGAAACAAACTGATAAAAATCAACGCATTTACGCAACCACGTTGTAATACAATTCCGTTTATCAAAAGCATTTCAGCACCGGCTTCGATAATTTTGCAGTATGGAAAAGGTTCAATGGAAAGTAGAAGGCATGGATTGCACCACCTGTGCACTAAACATTCACAAATACCTGGAGAAAAAAGGGATGAAGAATGTGAAAGTGAATTTTGCTACAGGCGATGTCAGCTTTGATACGAATGGAGAAGTACCCGAAGAAAAATTAGCAACAGGGGTTAATGACCTGGGCTATGCCGTAGCCAGTCATCAAACGGCCACTGTAACCAGGAAATCCTTTCTTACTACTCACCTGCAACGTTTCTGGTTTTGTTTTCCGTTTACCGCAATCCTGGTGCTGCATATGTTACCTGGGGTTGAATGGCACTGGCTGATGAATCCCTGGCTACAATTAGGTCTTACTATTCCTGTCTACTTAGTTGGCATGAGTTTTTTTGGAAAGAGTGCCTGGAAAAGTTTGCGCAACCGGATGCCGAATATGAATGTACTGATAGCCATCGGCGCCACCGCTGCATTTGTTTATAGTTTATACGGGACCTTGACCGGGCAAGCCGCTCAATACATGTTCTATGAAACAGCAGCTACCATCATCACCCTTGTATTCTTAGGTAATTACCTTGAAGATGCTTCTATTGCCTCCACGCAAAGGGAGCTGAACAAACTGGTCAAGTCACAAAAGGTAATGGCCAATATGATTGCTTTTGATGATGAACATAAGGAGCAAATTTTTCCTGTTGAAAATACCCAGCTCAGGGTTGGCGATCTTATTTTGATCAAAAGCGGCGAACAGGTTCCTATTGATTGCAAAATACTCTGGGGCGATGCACATGCTAACGAAGCAATTATTACCGGGGAAAGTATCCCGGTTCATAAATATGCCAAAGACACATTGATAGGCGGTAGTGTGATAACTGATGGCACCGTGAAAGCACAGGTAACCGCAGTTGGTAATGAAACCGTGTTATCAGGCATTATCAACCTGGTGAAACAGGCACAGGGAGAAAAACCACCTGTTCAACTATTAGCAGATAAGATCAGTAGTATTTTCATTCCTGTTGTGCTGGGTATTGCGGTAATAACGCTGGTCGTTAACTGGATCGTTCTAAAAGAATTTACACCGTCGCTGATGCGCTGTATTGCGGTATTAGTGATTGCTTGCCCATGTGCCATGGGATTAGCAACACCTGCCGCCATTGCAGTGGGTCTCGGCCGTGCCGCCAAAACAGGTATTCTTTTCCGCAATGCCACCAGTCTTGAATTGTTCAAAGACATTACCCAGGTTGTTTTTGACAAAACAGGTACACTAACCACAGGAAATTTCAGGATTGGAGGATTCCACTCAACAATTGATGAAGATGAATTCAAAAAGATTGCCTATTCTATTGAAAAATATTCCAATCACCCCATTGCCAAATCAATAACAACTGAATGGAAGCGGAAAGACCTGGTTGGCTGGCAGAAAATTGAAGAAGTAAAAGGCCTCGGAATGCGGGCAACGGATAAAGAAGGCAATACCTGGTGGGCAGGGTCCTATAAAATAGCCGATGCTTATACCAAAGAAGATAACCACAATATTTACCTGGTAAAGAACAGTCACCTGGTTGGCTGGATAGATGTGCAGGATGAAATAAGACCTGAAGCAAAATCAGTAATTGATTATTTACACAGCAAAAACATTAAAACAATATTGCTGAGTGGTGACCGGTACGCAAAATGCTATCAATTAGCTTCCCAGCTAGGCATTGATACGG
>CALRSN020000141.1:0-6287 GCA_943370865.1 Bordetella parapertussis | reverse complement strand
CTGCTGTTTTAACCGGCTTTTTTTGGATGGATATCCGCCTGGGGCTGGATATTTTTTCTTCTTTTTTTCACGACCTCATTTTTTCAATCTTCTTATTTTTAATACCGGTGATGTACAGCTTGTTCATCGGTAACATGTTGAAACTGCCTGAAAGATTTCGAAAAGTATGGACCGGGGTAAGAATTTTAATGGCGGTTGCCATAGCCCAGATGCTGATAGCATTTATTACCATGCGTACCGGCCGGTTTATATTTACTGACTATTATGGTTATTTTATTTCTGTTATCCCGGTAGCTGTATTGAATAGTATCTTATTAGTGCTTACGGCATTGAGTAAAGAAAAAGTGAAGTGGTTCCTGTTTGCCGGTTTATTGAGTATGCTGCTGCTCTGGTGCCTGCCTATGCTTATTTTTCCTGTTCTCAACATTCAATGGAAATGGAATGCGTTGACGATGGTACTCATATTCCTTCCGTTTTATTTCCTGTTGGGTCTTACTATTGAGGCTATCTGTTTTTCATTTGCCCTTTCTTACCGCAGTAAATTGGTATTGATCGAAAAAAACAACTTGCACCTGCAGTATAATTTGCAATTGCAGGAAGAGCTGAAAAAGCAAAGTGCAGAACTGGAAGAACAAAATAAACTAGTGGAAGAGCAAAAGCTGCAACAGGTGCAGGCTTCCTTTGAACAAAAGATTGCGGAAACAGAAATGACAGCACTAAGGGCACAGATGAACCCGCATTTTATTTTTAATTGCCTCAACTCTATTAAGCTGTACACCCTGGAGAATAATTCAACAGCAGCGGCTGAATACCTCACCAAATTTTCCCAGTTGATAAGATTGGTACTGGAAAATTCCCGTGCAGAAAAAATTACCTTGCAAAAGGAACTGGAAGCCTTGCGGCTGTACATCGACCTGGAAGCAATGCGGTTTAAGGATAAGGTAAAATACAAGATAAACGTATCACCCGGTATTGACCAGCAATACCTCCAACTGCCGCCTTTGCTCATTCAACCTTATGTGGAGAATGCTATCTGGCATGGGTTGATGCAGAAAAAAGAAGGCGGTAATATCGTAGTTGCTATTACACAACCCGCACCGGATAGCCTGCTGGTTGAAATAACGGATGACGGGGTGGGAAGAGAACAGGCAGCGGTCTATAAAAGCAAATCGGCCACCCGGCAAAAATCATTTGGCTTAAAAATGACCTCGGAAAGGATCGATATGATCAACCAGGTATATGATATACAGGCAACGGTGGAGGTGGTTGATCTGAAAGACGCCTTTCAGCATGCCTGCGGAACAAAAGTGATCATTAAAATACCTGTTTGAGAAGGATGCTGAAAGCAATTATCATAGATGATGAACCGGATTGTGTAAAGCTGCTGGCCTTACAGTTAAAGATGTATTGCCCGCAGGTGCAGGTACTGGCTGCCTGCACAAGCAGCGGGGAAGGTTTGCAAAAGATAAATGAACTGCAACCGGATATAGTATTTCTTGATATCGAAATGCCGGTGATGAACGGGTTCCAGTTGCTGGAAAAACTGGGCAGTATCCGGTTCAGCCTGGTTTTTGTAACCGCCTATGACCAGTTTGCGGTTAAAGCATTTCGCTATAGTGCACTGGATTATTTATTAAAACCCATTGATGCAAAAGACCTGCAGGCGGCTGTACAAAAAGCCGGGCTGCGCCAGTGGCCGGATAAACAACAGCTGAACTTATTGAAACAACAGGTACAGGGGAAAGAAAAAGTTTTTCCCGATAAGATTGCCCTGCCTTACCAGAATGGGGTCACTTTCGTGGAGATCAGGCATATTATTTATTGCGAGTCGGAAAATAACTATACCCGTTTTCATACCACGGATAAACTTCAATACCTGGTGGCCAAAACGCTGGGCGATATACAGGAAGTGCTGGAAGAACGAAATTTTTTGCGGGTGCACCGGCAATACCTCGTGAACCTTGATCATATAAAAAAATACGTCCGGGGAGAAGGGAATTACCTGGTACTGTCTAACGGAGATAATGTAGCGGTGGCCCGCAATCAAAAAGACAGGCTGATTGAAAAATTCGGCTGGCTATAATTATCTCCTTCTTTTTCTCTTGATAGAAAAAGAAGCAAAAAGATCAAGGACAAACAAATGCTCCGCTGTTTGTCCGCCCCACGCACCTTTGTTGTGACAGGAAGCGGAAATATAGTTTGCATTCGTGTTGTGAGAGGCAAGGTGGTGGATGCAAAGGCGTGGTTTGCGGCAACTCCGATTGCGCTGTGTTCCGTCTTGCAATTATTATAGTTGGTAGTGGTTGTTGGCGGGACGGAACAAGGCGCCGGGAATGTCATTTAGTTTGGGGTTTGCATTTCGATTGGGATATGCCAGGTAACGGAGTCTTGTCATGCCGAGGCACGAGGCATCTGGACTTTATGATTATACTTTCCAGGCCTTGCGGCCGAAAGTTTCATGATCAATTTTATTTCCCCGGGTACTTTGCTTTATAATGCTTCACCGAACCGGCCACTAATTTTTTTAATACGGGCACCTGGATGTCTTCGAGTTTTTTGATATACACACAGGCTTTGGCGGCTTTGTGTTTGCCAAAGGTTTTCAGCAGTTCTTCTTTACCGGTAAAGTTGGCAATGTATAAAGCGAATTCATTTTTGCGGGGCGAGAAGCCCACCATCGGTGCATCGCCTTCGTGGCCGCTGTCGTACACATAATGATAAGTCCCGAAACCAATAATGGCCGGTCCCCACATTTTGGCCGGGTAGCCGGATTGTTGTTCCATGATGTCGATAATGCCGAGACAATCGGCCTGTCTTGTTTTATCAACTTTTTTTACAAACGCAGCCACACTGTTACCGGTTTCCGTGGTTTTGGGTTTTGCTTTCGCCATATGGTTGGTTGAATGGTGTAAAAGGACTTGTCTCTAAGTTATGATTTTACAGCAAAAGCAAAAAGACCGGCGCTGATCTTATTTGTTTTGTTTGAACAAACCGGCACCAAAAAAATATTCCAGCAGCAGGATGCTGATCACACCGAGTGTATAAGCCAGCAGGTCCAGCCATTCGAAACCATAGCCGATAACTGTCCTGGCGATCGTGTTACCGGCCAGTCCCAGCCGGTCAACGAGATGAAAGTATTGCAGCAGTTCAATACAATAAGCGAAGAGTAAAACCGCCAGGGCAATTTTTAACGGCGAAGCGTTGATAAAAGTCCGCACCGCACAATAGAGCAGCATGACAACGAGGTAATCGCCAACATAAGGACGGACAAAATTGTCGTGTACATAAACTGCGATCAATACCTCAATCACGAACAATACAAGAGTGAGCAGGAAGAACCGGGGGTTGAAGCGGAGCATAGTAGTATTTTAACGGAAACGCAATAGCATCCGGTGATTGGGATTGGAATGAGTTTCGGAAATGCTGAAGTCATGACTGCCGGTGATCACAAACCCGGCCTGCTGGTAAAACTGCAGGGCCCGCTGGTTTTCTTTCCATACATAGAGCCAGGCACCTGCCTGCCGGTTATCTTTCATCAGTTGCACATTGAAAGCAAACAAGGCAGCACCGAGCTGCAGGTTGTAAAATTCTTTGAGTAAATACAGCCGTTCCAGTTTGCTACAATTTTGTACAGGGCTGTCGGGATACGGTGCATTGAAGATGATCTTGGAATAACCGGCAGGCTGATCCTGGTAATACAGCAAGTGATAAATATTATTCGGGTCCTGCAATTCCTGTTGCAACACAGCAGGGTTATATTTCTCCGCCACGTAAGCCTGTATATCGGCAGCAGGTGCACTGTGGCCATGTGATTCGATAAAGGAAGCGGCAGCGATAGCCGACAACAGGTGGGCATCTTCTTCCGTTGCTTTGCGGATGGAGACCAGGTCTTTTCTTTCCAGCCGCCAGTACATGTCATCGCTTGTTTGATGGCTGATGCGGAAATGATTTCGTTGCAATACTTTTTGCGAAGCGGTATTGCCCGGATCGGTTGCTGCCAATACGGCCCTTATATTTTTTTGTGTAAAAGCCCAGCGGACCAACCCGGCCACGGCTTCCGTCATCAACCCTTTGCCCTGGTAAGCGAGGTAAGTGCCATAACCGATCTCCACTTCGCCATTAGTACCGGGCGGGCCTTTGAAGCAAATATCTGCCACGATGGTTTTGCTGGCGGTATCAATAACGATCCAGAACGTATGGAACAAAAAGGGCTCACCTGCTTTTGTTACGGCCGGGATAATGGTTTCAGCGATCTTCTTTTTTAGCCGTTCGGGTACCTGCCGGCTGCCGGGCAGCAACTGCAACTGCTGTTCCAGTTGCTGGTTGTCCTGAATGTAGAAGGCCAACTCCATGGCGCTGAGCGGTTGCAGTGTTAATCTTGTTGTGGCAAGGTGCATGTGGATGGGCAGGGTTGTAACGGGGTGGAAGGTAATAACAAAAGTGAAGATGGGTTGCTACAGGGTAATCACCAAAGGAAATACTTATAACTGTGAAAGGGTGAGTTTTGCAGAGCTGTTTAACGATTGAAAATTAATATTCAGTATCTAAGGGGAAATCGGTTTTCCAATTGTAATGATATGCTCCATGAGTATAACTTTCTATATTTCTCTTTTTTGGGTTATATATTTTGCCAGTAATAGGATGTGTTTTGTAATCAGTTGTTAATTCCATTTCGCTTAATTTGATATGTTCTATAAAACTCATTTCAATATCAATAAATAGTTTGCTATAGTCAATTATTACTGCAAATATATTAGTAGCTATCCCGGTTTTTAGATAATCTTGATATGCTGTATGAAGTCTTGTATGCCCCTCTATAATATATTTTTTATCGTCTATTTTTTCAATTATCGGTATGTTAATAACATGCCCAAATTTATTGAACATTTGTATCGAGAATATTTTATCAAATTCAAAATCATATAATGAATTAAAAATATTGTGTTGTTGAAGTTTAAATCGTTTTATGCCAGTGGTTTGATGTGTAAGCAAGTCACCAAGCCCTTTCGAGCTCAACAACTCGAAAGAAAAATCTTTGTCCTTTAAGTTTTGGTATTCTGGAACTCTTCGTAGAATTTTTATATATTCAGGTTGAGACACTTCGTTGAAAGTGGGTACATAATCTTTAAAATATTCAAGAGGGTATTTCTCTAACAGACTTATATATCCGTCATACATTTTCTTTATACTTATATCTCCATCAGTATTCTCTGTAAAAAAATATATATCGTTAGAATAATCCGAAAATGAAAGCAAACTTGAGTGTCCTGAAATTTCCGGGTCGATCATTACGCCTTTAAATGGTGGTTTTTTTTCTTTAAATGGAATAATTCTAATATTAAATCCAAGATATTTTAAATTTCTGATTTTATTTATACCACGTATTGCTCTATCGTTGTCTGTAACATCCTGAAAGTAATTAATTTCAATCCTTACTTTATTATTAAGTATTGATGATACATAAGATAATACATAGTTTAAAGCGAAGCCCATTTCTCGATCAGTATAAAATAAGTGAATAGATTTTCGAGCATTTTTGAATAATTCGAGAAGTTTTAATTCCAGGTTTCCAAAACCAGTAATTACATTTCTGTTCTTTTTTTCAATTATTTTAAGTTGCTGTTTAAGGGTGTTGTTATTAATAAGCTCTAACTGATCTTTTTGGGATTCGTGATTTTCAGCTCGCAACTCAGTAGAATTTATTATTGCATAAATAATAGACTCCTTTGTAATCGATTTTTCTGTTGAATTTTGTAGTTTATCTTTATTATTTTCAAATCTCTTTTCCAGGGTGTCGCAATATTTATTAAATGCCAAGCCTTGTAGCATTTTTACAATTTCTTCCTTATCGTTATTATTGAATTCTAATTTGCTTAATTGTAGATTATGAATGTCAATAAAATCTGCAATGATTTTATCAGCATCTTCTTCTTTTCGACCAACGACTGAAAAGAATTTCATTACAATTAATTTTTTTAAAGAAGGGGCACGAATATATTCCAAAGCATCAATTGTCCTTTCATTAAAAATATCAGAGTCTTCATAAAGCCAATCTTTGCTAACTTTAAAAACCCCAAAATCAATTTCATCATTTGTTATATTAAAAAACCTAGCTTCAAGTGAAAATTTTAAATTTTCCTTTGTTTGCAAGGTGTGTTTTTGGGTGAATTCCAAATTTGAATCAGGACTTGATATGGGTCTAAAATCACCACTATAATTTAAAGACATTAATAGCTCCTTTAATTGATTATTATCGGCTACTAAGTCAATGTCATTTGTGCTTCTAT
>CALRSN020000140.1:0-6291 GCA_943370865.1 Bordetella parapertussis | reverse complement strand
CACCCCGCAACTGACCAATGAAAAATGGAAACAGAATGTGGAGACCGCCATCTCGCTCAATATTCCCCATCTTT
Organism: Bordetella parapertussis; assembly: GCA_943370865.1. Lineage (GTDB taxonomy): Bacteria > Bacteroidota > Bacteroidia > Chitinophagales > Chitinophagaceae > CADEDV01. The sequence continues at coordinate 6,217 of CALRSN020000140.1, read as the reverse complement.
CTTGTTATGCACTGACGGTGGAACCCAAAACACCATTAGATAAATTAATACGGCAGGAAAAATCAGCCAATGTGAACCCGGATAAACAGTCTGAACAATTCATGCTGCTGATGCAATGGCTGGAACAAGCTGGCTATGAACATTATGAAATATCTAATTTCTCAAAACCTGGTTGGCGCAGCCGTCATAATTCTTCCTACTGGCAGGGAAAAAAATATTTAGGGATTGGGCCATCCGCCCATTCGTTCAATGAAAGATCACGGCAGTGGAATATAGCTAACAACAGTATTTATATTGAAAAGATCAATCATAATGAGCTGCCTGCAGAAGTGGAGATATTAACCCCTGTTCAGCGGCTGAATGAATATATCATGACTTCATTGCGGACAATGGAAGGACTGCAGCTAAACAGGATTGAGGAAAAATACTTTGCTAACCTGCTGGCTGCTGCTAAAAAATATACTGACAGTGGTTTATTAAAAAGAGAGAATAATACTTTATTGCTGACAAAAGAAGGCCGGTTACTGGCTGATGGAATTGCTGCTGATCTTTTTTGCTAACCATTCTTGATCCAGCCAACCAAAATATTCAATACACAGCCAATAGCAACAAGCGAAGTGAGAACAAAACCGAACCATTTGATGGGATGAGGGGTGCCGCCTGTTTTTTTGCCATCCTGGTATTTATTAAACTCCAGCACATTTAAAACAATGAGGACAATGGCAGCTGTGAAGAAAAGTACCTGAAAAAATTGGATCATCTAACAACAATTTTGGTCATGATGAAGTTAAAACTTTTGCCGTTGTCTCCAATAATTGTAAACCTGTTTTCCTGCCAGGCAGGCCACCATTATCAGTATGGCAGAAGGGCCGAATCCATGGTAAAAAAGTGGCATAGGGTGAGATTTAATGGTTATCTGATCACAATTCTCTTCACACTGATCAGACCATCACCCCTTCTATACGTTTAAATCCTTCGAACGGATTAACATTTTCCCATAATATCTTATACACGGTTTCTGCCAGCGGCATAGCCGCATCCACCGACTTGTTAATATTATAAATACATTTTGAGGCATTATATCCTTCCGCCACCATATTCATTTCCAGCTGGGCCGATTTGACGGAATAGCCTTTGCCGATCATATTACCAAAGGTCCGGTTACGGCTATATAATGAATAACAAGTTACAAGCAGGTCGCCTAGGTATACAGAAGCCGCATAATTGGGAGTTTTGCGGTGGGTTAGCGGATCTTCCTCGTCATCATGTTCACCCACCGTAATATGTTCGGCACCAAATTTTTTAAGAAACCCCGCCATCTCATCGGCTGCATTGGCAATGTAGACGCTGAGGAAGTTATCGCCATAATCCAGCCCATGCGCCATTCCTGCACCCACGGCATAAATATTTTTTAATACTGCTGCATACTGCACACCCAAAATATCATGATTCACCACCGTACTGATATAATCGGTGGTAAAATGAGAAGCCATTTCAGAAGCCGCTGTAATATCAATCCCTGAAAAAGTTAGGTAGGACAATTTCTCTGCCGCCACTTCTTCAGCATGACAGGGCCCAAGCACCGCAAAATAATCTTCCAAAGGAATATTGAACTGCTGCTGCAGGTAATAATTCAGTAAAATGTCTTTACCGGGTAATAACCCCTTGATAGCCGAGATAACTTTTTTTCCTTGCCAGTCTTCCGGGTTCAATGAAGCAAGACTTTCTTCGGCATAAGCAGATGGCACAGCGATGACCAGCACATCGGAATTACGAACCACTTCTTTTACATCAGGTGAAATAGTGAGAAGTGATACGTCGAAATAAGCAGAACTCAGGTAATGCGGGTTATGCCGGCGCTTTTGCAGGTGTTCTATTGAGTCCGTATTCCTGATCCACCAATGGATCACATGCTTCTTATCGGTAAGAATTTTAGCTAATGCTGTTGCCCAACTACCGCTGCCAATGATTCCAAAACGCATGTCAGAATTATAATTAAACCTGTTACCAAATTAATCCGCAATAAAGGTAAGAAACCAATTTATTGGAATGACCAACCATAAAAAAAGGGGCTGAGATTATTTCAGCACCCTTTAACTATTTAAACAAACCGTATTATTTCTTCTCAAAGAGTTTATCCTTTGGCACCACTTTTACTTTCATCCCATCTTTCAGTGTTTTACTGATGGCCGTATAAGGGCCCGAGACCACTTCATCACCGGGTTTCAAACCGCTGAGAATTTCGATATAGTTTATATCCTGTATCCCGGATTTCACGACCGCTTTTTTAACGGTACCATCTTTTTGCAAAATAAATACAACTTCTTCCAGCTCATCACCGGCCTGCACTTCGCTATTGTTCATATCATCTTCCTCACCTTTACTTTGCTGGTCTTCCTTCTTTTTATCTGCCATGCTTTTATCGCTTCCTTTTACCCTGGCATTGACAGCTGTAATGGGAACAGCTAATGCATTCTCAATTCTCCGGGTCTTGATATCAGCACTGGCATTCATACCCGGCCGGAAAGGAAATGTTTTTACCGCCAGGTCTTTATAGGATTCTTTATCCAGGCGAATCCTTACTTCATAATTTGTTACGTCGTTGGACGAAGCGAGTGAACTGCCACCAGCTGTGCTACTGGCGATCTTAGTCACCACTCCTTTGAACTTACGGTTATTATAAGCATCCACTTCTACATCTGCTGAATCGCCAATATTCACTTTCACGATATCGTTCTCACCCACATCCACCCGCACTTCCAGCACCGCCATATCGGCTACTGTCATCATTTCTGTACCTACATTAAAACTGTTACCCGCCACACTCTCTCCTTTCTTCACTTTCAAGGAGGAGATCACCCCATCCATTGGCGCTACAATGGTCGTACGGCTCAGGTCTTTATTCGCTTTAGACAAACCAGTTTGTGAACTTTGCACTCCTGCCTGCAATCCCCGGATGTTCTGCTGTGCCGCATTATAATTAGCCTGTGCCGATTTCAATGTTGTTTCAAATTGTTCCAGTTCTGATTTGGAGATCACTTTTTGGTCAAACAAGGTGCGGTTACGATCATACGATTGTTGTGCCAGGTCCAGGTTCGCCTTCAATGCTTCTATAGCCGCTTTACTATTATCAACAGTGGCAGCCGATTGGTTGACCCTGGATGCTGCTTCATCTCTTTGCAATGCATAGATATCCGCATAGATCTTCGCCAGGGTTTGACCCTTTCTCACACTATCCCCTTCTTCCACAGTTAGCTCAGTGATCTGGCCGGAAATATCCGGGCTGATCTTTACTTCCACTTCGGGATAAATCTTACCGCTGGCATTCACGGTTTCAATGATCGTCCGTTTAGCGGCTTTTTCAACAGCCACTTTTTCTGTTTTATCTCCGTCGCCGCCAAATACCTTGGCTAATGCAAACAATCCACCCAGTATGCCGACTATTATCAATATCCATTTCAACGTCTTATTCATAACAAAAGAAAGTTTATAGTTTTAAGCCCTGCCCTTTATAGAATTCCAACAATTTCATTTTGAAAACATAATCGTATTGTGAATACAGCTGATTTATTTTAGCCTGTTGCAGGTTTGTCTGTGTAGTAATCAGATCATAGGTTGAAAGTAAACCCAATTCATATCTTTTTACGGCAAAATCATATGCCTTTTGGCTGGCAGCAACTGTCTTTTTATTCGCATTGAATTTTTGCAAGGCTGCTGTAGCATCATTATAAGCCTTATAGATATCCTGCTTAAGGGTTAAACTGTTTTGCTCTTTTTGTAACTCTACCTGCTTTACACTTAATTTAGACCGTTGCCAAGCAGTCCGTAAACTTCCCCCGTTCAATATCGGAACACTAACGCTTAATCCAATTGACTGGCGAAAATTTTGATTCAGTTGGTCGGTATAAGTCATATTACCATAGGTAAAGAAATCCAATGGCTCAAGTGGGAAAACCTGGTAAGGGGTGCCACCAACCGTAACACTACCAATAGGAGGAGTTACCTGTGTTTTTGATTTCACTTCTCTTGCCTTGTTATTATATGCACTTCCAAGGCTTCCAAAAATAGAAAAGGTAGGATACATCGATCCTTTTGCCACTTGTACCGATTTTAAAGCGGCTTTTAAATTCAATATATCCACTTTCTGCTGCGGCATATTAACTGTTGCCAGGTTGTAAACCGCATCAGGCTGGAGATCAGCAATATTTTCTACCGGCACCATTTCCACGGGCGGGGTTGATATATCAAAAGGTGTCGCCGCATCCATATTAAGCAGTGCTTTCATTTGCAGCAGTGCCTGTGTTGCTGTTGTTTCTGCTGTGATCAGGTTGGAGCTATCATTAGCCATCACTGACTCAAGATTGGCAGCATTCAATTCTGGAAGTTTACCGGCATCCACCTGTTTGCGGGTACTTTCCAGTTGCGTTTTTGTAAGCTGTAACTGGTTACGGGCAAGGTTCACTTGTTCTCTTGCCAGCAAAACTTGCAAATAAGCCACCGCAACATTTAATGCAATGTCATTCTTCGCCTTTTCTACACCTGCCTCTGTAGCTTTCAGGTTTAGTTCTTTTACGGCAATATTATTCTTTTTGGTAAACCAGTTGAAGATATCGGCACTCGCCTGCAAAGAGACGTTATTGAAAACATAACCGGTTGTAATAAGGCTGAATGAAGTCGGATCTTGGTTTCGCCCCGAGCTATAACCCAAACTGCTGCTGAAGTTAGCACCCGGGTATAATGCCATTTTACTTTGCTGCACATCTAACTGGGCAAACCTGATCTGCAGATCAGCCTGCCTTACCGAAATATTGTTTTCTAAAGCATAGTCAACACATTTACGGAGATCCCATTTATCCTGTGCATTTGAAATAACAGCCAGCAAAAGGGCTGCTATTGTCTTGATACTTCTAAGCGTCATTGGACAAAAATAAATGAATTGCTCTGCCGGGGCGATGATTTTTGATAAATGGGACTTAAAATTCAGGATAGTTTACTAAACGCCTGCTCCAGGTCGGCCACCAGGTAACCCGGCTCTTCCAATCCCACATACAGGCGGATATACCGATGCTCGGGTTTAGAAGGGTCAAACTCGTCAACAGGAATACCAGCACATTTAGGTATCACCAGGCTTTCATGGCCACCCCAGCTCACCGCCATCATAATATGCTGAAGGCTTTCACAAAACCGGACGACCTCCTCTCTTTTACTGGTCTTGATACTAAAAGTGACAAGACCGCAAGCCCCTTTCATTTGTTGTTTGGCCAGCTCATATTGCGGGAAGCTTTCGTCAAACGTAAAAAGAACCGACTCCACTTTCGGATGCTGTTTCAGGAATGCAACCACTTGTTGTGTCGAACGGCTGATCCGGTCCAGCCTTGCCGGTAATGTTCTTAACCCGCGGATCAATAACCAGGCATTAAAAGGCTGTATGCCACTGCCGATATTCAAATATTCGCTATCGAATATCTTTTTCATCATGGCATGCGAACCACTTAGCACCCCTCCTAATGTATCGCTGTGTCCACCGATATATTTCGTGGCTGTTTGCATCGCCATATCAATACCCATTTCAATGACATTTTGATAAATGGGGGTACAATAACTATTATCAATCAGCGTGGTGATGTTTTTTGACTTTGCAAAAGCAGCTACTTCCCGGATAGGTTGTAACGCAAAAGTCCAGCTGTTGGGGCTTTCGAGATAATAAAAGCTGGTATTGGTTTTTGTTGCAGTCTGCCAGTTCTCAATTGTTGTTCCGTCAATATAGCTGGTGCTGACACCAAACCGGGGTAATATCACATCAAACATTCGCTGTGCCCAGGTATAAGGATTTTTAACCGACACAATATGATCGCCGGCTTTGATATTGGCAAAAATGCCCGCAAAAATAGCGGCCGCCCCGTTATTGAAAACAAGGCAATCTTCTGCTCCGTCCAATGCGGCCAGTTTCTTTCTTAAGATATCGACTGTAGGATTAAGGCCACGGCTGTAGAGATAGCCTCCCATTTCATCTTCAAACGCTTTTGAAAGATCGGCTACTTTTTTAAAAGCAAAATTGCTGGTTTGCATGATAGGCGGTGCCACGGCATTGAAATACTGTTCCCGGTCTTCGCCCAGTTCATTTATTATTTGGGAAATATCCATTATGCTTCTGTTTTATCAGCAACCTTGCGGTTGTGATTGAATATAAAATAGATCAGGATAAAAGCCGCTAATA
>CALRSN020000139.1:0-6324 GCA_943370865.1 Bordetella parapertussis | reverse complement strand
ATGGAATTGCGGCACCACAAAGAACTGCCGGTGGTGGCGGGTTCAACTTCGCCCAGCAACCCCAATTAGAAACAGCAGTTAAAGGTCCTTATGGCTGGAACCAGGCCATTAAAAGTGATGTGGATGCTTACAAGGTTTTTGCGGTGGATGATTCCAAAGCAAAACCGTTGCGTGAAATCGGGTTTGGTACCGTTTTGTCGCATGTAAAAGATGGTATTGCCCGTGGTACCGGGGCCGTAGTCTCTTTGGCGAATGAAAAAGAAAACCTTGTTGTTATTAAAGAAAAGGCATCGGCACATTATTCTTTTAATAAAGGGACTTCTCCACAGAGTTACCCCGGTTCTATGATGGGTATGATCGCTTTACTGCGCCAGACCTACCTGGATGCCCAATGGTATAAGAGTAAACCGGCTGAAGAAGGATTTAACCTTACCCTGCAGGCCTGGAATGATAGCCAGGGATTGCCACAAATATTCGAAGCCAATGATAAATGGAATGATCTGCGGGCAGACCGAATCGGGGATGAGTTTGGTGTGCAATACATTTTGAAAGCCGGTCAGAACGAATACCAGCGCATAAAAGAAATGAAAGCCACCAATGCTTCTTTCATTCTGCCATTGAATTACCCGCAGGCACAGGATGTGGAAGATCCGGGTGAAGCAAGATTTGTCTCTCTGAATGATATGAAGCATTGGGAGATGGCCCCTACGCTGGCTGCTTCTTTTGAAAAAGCTGGTATCCCTTTTTGTCTTACCACCGCTGATCTGCGGTCAGTCAATCAATTCTGGGCGAATCTCAGGAAAGCCATGGAATATGGATTGAGTGAGAATAAAGCCATGGAGGCACTAACCAAAACACCGGCTACCTTATTAGGTGTATACGATAAAGTGGGAAGTATTGATGCGGGTAAGCTGGCCAATTTCCTGATCACCAGTGGCCCCATCTTCAATGAAAAAACAAGCATTCTTCAAAACTGGGTACAGGGTATAAAATACACTGTGAAAGAAGACCTGTCTGATAAACTGGGAATTTATAACCTGGTGGTGAATACACCTGGCGGTACAGAGAATTATACAATAGATGTAAAGAGTGGTTCTTCTGCAACAATGTTTGCAAAGGACACCCTGAATTCAAAACTCAGTTTTGACGGCAAGATCGTGAAGCTGAGCTATGCGCCAATGGCACGCCGTCAACGCCCGGCCGGGGCTCCTGATGCAGGTCAGCGTCCCACTGGTTTCCCCGGAAGAGGCCCTGCTGCTGATCAAACATTGCCGGTTACAGCAACAAGACTGACTGGTATAAGCAATGGCACTGAATGGAATGGTACAGGCACCGACTCGCTGGGCAATTCATTAACATGGACTGCATCATTTGTAAAAGCGGCCGAAGTAAAACCAGATAGTGTCAAAAAGAAAGACATACCTGTTACAGGAAAAGTAACGTATCCATTCCTGCCATTTGGATGGGAAGAAACAGAGGCGCCGAAGCAGGAGACCATCCTTATTAAAAATGCAACGGTATGGACAAATGAAAGTGAAGGGGTATTGCAGAACAGTGATGTGCTGATCAAAAATGGCAAGATCGCCGGTGTTGGCAAAAACCTGGCCGATCCTGCTGCAAAAGTAATTGACGGAACCGGTAAGCATGTTACAGCGGGTATTATTGATGAACATTCTCATATTGCTGCCGCTTCTATCAATGAAGGCGGGCAATCCGTAACATCTGAAGTTCGTATTGCTGATAACCTGAACCCGGATGATATTAATATCTATCGCCAGTTGAGTGGTGGTGTAACGACTTCTCACATTCTTCATGGTTCTGCCAATGTGATCGGCGGACAAACCCAGTTGATCAAACTTCGCTGGGGCCAGAATGATGACGATCTGAAATTTAAAAATTGGGCAGGCCAGATCAAATTTGCGTTAGGGGAAAACGTGAAGCGTTCCAATTTTAATATTCCAGGTGGCAACAACCGTTACCCGGATCCCAGAATGGGAGTGGAACAGGTACTCACCGATGCATTCACACGGGCTAAAGATTACCAGCAGGTTTGGAAAGAATACAATACGGCTAAAGAGAAATTGCAGAAAGAAAAGAAATCAACAGCATCGTTAGTAGCCCCCCGCCGTGACCTGGAATTAGATGCATTGGTGGAGATACTGGAGAAAAAACGGTTCATCACTTGCCATTCTTATGTACAAAGTGAGATCAACAGTGCGATGGAAGTGGCTAACCGGATGGGCTATACGGTAAATACATTTACCCATATCCTCGAAGGATACAAAGTAGCTGATAAAATGCTAAAGCATGGTTCCTTTGCTTCTACCTTCTCCGACTGGTGGGCTTATAAAATGGAAGTGGAAGATGCTATTCCTTATAATGCTGCGATCATGCAAAAAGTCGGTCTGACTGTTGCTATTAACAGTGATGATGCTGAAATGGCACGTCGTCTTAACCAGGAAGCCGCCAAGATTGTAAAGTATGGTGGTGTGACAGAAGAAGAGGCCCTGAAAATGGTCACCCTGAACCCTGCTAAAATGCTGCATGTAGATGACCGGGTGGGAAGTTTGAAAACAGGTAAGGATGGTGATGTGGTATTGTGGAGTGATAACCCGCTGAGCATTTATGCAAAACCACTTTATACGATTGTTGATGGCACTATCTATTTCGACCGCCAGAAAGATGAGCAGATGCAAAAACTGGTGGACGCTGAACGTTTGCGCCTCATCCGGAAAATGAACGGAGAAAAAAGAAGTGGTGCACCGGTAATACCGGCACAACCCAGCTACCAGATCATGCATAACTGTATGGATCATGGGCACAGCCATGGTTTACTGGTGGTGGATGCAGATGATATTACTAACGACTAAAATCTTTGAAAATGAAAAAAATATTATTAGCGATATCGGTCTTTTGTTTCCTGGGTGCAGCCGCACAGGAAACGGTGTTGCCGGCTAAACCTCAAAAGGGATTGATCTTTATTAAGAATGCCACGATACATGTGGGCAATGGAAAAGTAATTGAGAACGGAACCATCAAGATAAAAGATGGTAAGATCGAAGAAGTGGGAGTGAATGTGGCGATACCTGCCGGTGATGTCCAGGTTTTCGATGTGAAAGGAAAGCATGTTTATCCCGGACTGATCCTGCCCACCAGCAACCTGGGACTTGTAGGAATTAATTCAGTACGTGCCACGCAGGATGTAAGAGAGATCGGTGATATGAATCCCAATGTAAGGTCATTAGTAGCGTACAACACGGATTCAAGAGTGATCAATACACTCCGGTCGAGCGGTATATTATTAGCTAACGTGGTTCCGGATGGAAGTTTTGTTGCCGGAACTTCTTCGGTGGTGCAACTGGATGCCTGGAACTGGCAGGATGCTGCGTATAAAACAGACGCCGGTTTGCATGTGTATATGCCTTCCTTAATGCCACGTCCGAGTTTCGGCAGATTTGGCGGCGGTGGTGGAGGCGGTGGTCCGCAGGCACCAGCGGCTGACCCGGTAAAAGAAGGCCTGGAAAAGATCGAAGGATTGAAATCATTTTTCCGGGAAGCGAAAGCTTACCTCGGCGAAACCAAACACGCCGAAACCAACCTGAAATTCGAAGCTGTAAAAGGATTGTTTGATAAACAACAGAAACTGTATGTGCATGCCAATACAGCCAAGCAAATACTGGTGGCATTGGATTTTGTAAAAGAGTTTGGCTTTGATATGGTGATCGTGGGAGGAAGTGACAGCTGGCAGTTTGCTGACCTGCTCAAAAAGAATAATGTCTCTGTTATTCTTCAACAACCACATAGCCTTCCTACTGGTGCTGATGATGATGTGGACCAGCCTTATAAAACAGCAGCTGCTTTACAAAAGGCAGGTGTTTTGTTTGCTATTTCAGATGATGATGCACAAACCCGTGGCCGGAACCTTGCCTTTAATGCGGGCACAGCCGCAGCCTATGGCTTATCAAAAGAAGAGGCACTGGCTGCTATTTCACTGAATGCTGCAAAAATCATGGGTATGGGTGACAAGACAGGTAGCATTGAAGTAGGTAAGGATGCCAATATCGTGGTGAGTGAAGGTGATATCCTTGACATGCGGACAAGCGTCGTAACGGATGCCTTCATACAGGGAAGAAAGATAGACCTGACCGATAAGCACAAACTGCTAAACGAACGGTACGAGCAGAAATACGATTTGAAGAAGCCCAAGCCATTCTGATAAACCAACAATAGAAACAAGGAAGCCCCGCAATCAGCGGGGCTTTTTGTGTAGAAACCGTCCAGGGTTTTATATCTTTTATTGCTTCATTAATTTTTCTGTAGCGACCATCGTCTTGCCGTTACTGATCTGCACTAAATACATTCCTTTCACCAGCGAGGAGGCTTCTGTTACTGCTATGCTGTTATAACCATTGCTTACTGCTGCAATCTTTGTTAACTGGAGCTGACCATTCAGACTGTACACCCGGATAGTGATCGTTGCTTTTTCGGTGGTTTGGTAGTTAATGCTGAACTGACTTGTAAAAGGGTTGGGTACAGCCTGAATAGTTACTCCTGCTTTGTTACTGAATTTCACGGTACGTGTTTCAGAATATTTTGTGTTGCCGTCAGGTTCAACGGCTTTAATGCGGTAATAAACAACAGCAGCCTGTGTATTTACTTGTGCATCTGCATAGTTATATACGGATTGATTATTCTTTGCTTCTACATTGCTGATAGCAGAGAATGAAGTGCCATCATAGCTGCGTTCCACTTCGAAAGAAGTTCCCGGATCCTGGTCAGCTGACCAGTTCAGGGCAGGTGTATTGGCTGATACACTAACAGTGAAATAATTCCATTTAACAGGGAGTGGTATGTTAGAAAGTAATTCTACAGAACAACCGGCGAAGTTGCTAATGGTGTCAGGAGCTGCAAAAGCCCTGTACACTGCATTAGGACGAACAGTTCCCCACTGCTGATCAAAAATCGTATTGCTGTTCGACCTGGAAACATCATATATTTTCAATGTATCGGTAGTGTTGCCATTTACTCCAACAGTACCGGTATTAGTGGTAGAGCCAGAGAAGTAGAAATAACCTTTGCCTTTTACAGTGCCCCAGTTCGTGAAGTTGACTGCTTTAATCTTAGCAGTTGCGCCATTAGTAATAGTTCCGCTGTTGGTGATATTACCATTTCCGTTTGCTGCTTTAGCCCACATCAAACCATCATTATTTACTGCGTTGGAATTATTGGTAAAACCAGTACCGGCAATCATCCGGCAATTATTGTCTACAATTGAGCCTGAGTTAAAAGTGATCGAACCTGTGGTTTGAAATAAGGCTTCGTTTGTGAAGGAAGAACCGTTCGTTACCAGGTTACCTGTTACAGTAGTGGCGTAGTTATTAGTAAAAGATGCCCCGCTGTTCAGGGTGATCGTACCACTGCTGGTGATGGTACCCCTGTTATTAATAGTATTGTTGTTATTGATAGTGATGCCATCGTCAAATTTTAACTGGCCGCCAAAATTATTGATCCACACCTGGGCGTTACCATTAAGCTCAACATCTTGTGTAGCCCAAACTGTACCGTAATTTATAAGCACAAAGCTGGAACTGGTTTTCAGGTCTTCGTTGAATTTAGCAGTACCATATACTACCAGTGTTCCACGGGGATTATTAAACTTATCAGGGCGGAATGTAGCACCTGCAGCAACAGTGATCTTTGCTCCTTGGTTAAATGAATTGATCTTGCCCGTAAAAGTACCTGCACTGATGTAGAGGCTATCGCCGTTATTCAGGTTATAATTGGAATTGTTGCCGTTGTTAACATAAGTGTTCTGTGCGTCAAGATTGGAGGAGAAAAGACTAATAGAAAGTATAACTAAAGCAAAATGGGTAAAAATACGGGTCATCTTAGTTTTCATTTAGGGTTGAGATTCGGATTTCTTACGGGGGATAGTCATCACCTTTTCCTCCGTAAGAGAACGCAAAGCTATTGCAGTATTTACTAGCAAAAAATAGGAAATATACGTTTGTGGGCAAAAAAATACTATACTAGGTGTTTGCTCTTACTAAGTGATTGTGCACAAAAAACCCCGCCAATAGCGGGGTTTTCAATTCATGCGAAGTATTTAAAAATATCAGGCATCCTTACCATGACATTGCTTGTATTTTTTACCACTGCCACAAGGGCAAGGATCATTCCTGCCGATCTTAGGGGCTACTTTTATAGGCTCATGTTTCACTTCCACATCTCCGCCACCACCGGGTTCAAAGCGGTCTCTTTCATTAGCACCATAATCCTGGCCAGCTGTATCGACATCATCTTTATTCGCCTTCATTTTGCTGT
>CALRSN020000138.1:0-6334 GCA_943370865.1 Bordetella parapertussis | reverse complement strand
GAGAAAGTACAATGGCGTTGCCTGGTAGGTGGTGCTTCCAAATGGAAAAAAGGGCAGGTATTAGAAAAGAAAGTGACGATAGCCGGAAAAGAAATAATGCTATCGGCTAACTACGTCGAAAAAAGGATTGATTGTTTTGTAATTGAGTTATTATGGTTGCCGGGCTCGTTAAGCTTTGCAGAAATATTGCATTATACCGGTGCAATTCCATTGCCTCCTTATATAAAAAGAGCAGTTGAGTCGGATGATGCTGATCGTTATCAAACGATCTATGCCCACTTCGATGGATCCGTGGCTGCTCCTACAGCCGGGCTTCATTTTACAAATCATATTTTCCGGCAACTGGAAGAAAAAAGTATTAAAAAAGATTTTGTAACCCTGCATGTCGGGGCGGGTACTTTCAAACCCGTTAAAGCAGCTATCATGGAAGAACATGAAATGCATGCGGAGTTTATTGACATAAACAAATCACTTATTGAAAACCTGGTCACCAACCTGGATGGAAATATTATTGCAGTTGGCACCACTTCCCTGAGAACCATTGAAAGCCTTTACTGGCTGGGTGTAAAAACAGTGATGGATCCTGCTATCCAGTCATCTGCTTTACTACTTACGCAATGGGAAGCCTATGAACTTTCGGAACACAATATCCCGGTAAAGGAGGCATTAACCGCTTTGCTAAAATGGATGGAACAGAATAGTCCTGATCGTTTATTGACAAAAACACAGATCATCATTGCACCGGGTTATACAATTAGAATTGCAAAAGCGCTGATCACCAATTTTCACCAGCCGCAATCTACTTTGTTATTATTGGTGGCAGCCATGGTTGGAGATCAATGGAGAAATATCTACGATCATGCCTTAAAGAACGACTACCGTTTTTTAAGCTATGGTGACGGAAGTTTATTATGGACCTTAAAGGATTAATTTTTTTTCAACGGCAGCTCTACAATGAAAGTACTTCCCTTCCCTAATGTGCTCTCTGCTTTAATTTCGCCATGATGCGCCTCCACCATTGTTTTCACATAGCTTAGTCCCAGCCCGAAACCTTTTACATTATGAAGATTGCCGGTATGAGCCCGGTAGAAACGTTCGAACACTCTTTTGAGCGTCTCTTTATTCATGCCGATTCCGTTATCCTCGATCCGCATGACAAATTTTTTGCCGTTTGACTGCGTGGTCAGTTTTACAAAAGGAGGAACATTATCTTTTGAATATTTCAATGCGTTATCAACAAGGTTATTTACCAGGTTCGATAAATGTACTTCATCAGCTTCAATCAGGTCGTTAGTTGCATTCAGTAACAACTCAGCTTTCCCGCCTTTCTCTTCCAGTTGCAACCCAAAATTTTCGACCACATCTTTAATGATCGTGTGCACATGTGCCGGCTTCAGGTTAAGATCTACTTCCTGTTTCTCTAGTTGTGAGGCTTTCAGGATCGTTTCCACCTGCCGGTTCATCCTTTTATTTTCCTCTTTGATGATATTATTAAAATAGGTGAGTTTCTCCCGGTCATTCAGCACTTTTTCATTCCGCATAGCATCCACGGCCAGCGAGATGGTGGCGATCGGCGTTTTAAACTCATGCGTCATGTTATTGATAAAATCGTTTTTGATCTCACCGAGTTTCTTTTGCTGCAGCATGGTGCGGACAGTAAGATAAAAGGCAGCAATGATGATAATACTGAAAACGATAGCGATAACAAAACGCCATCTTAATGTCTGAAGCGCATATTTTGGATAATCCAGGACAACAACAGAGATATATTCATTAGTAGCAAGATTCTCAGCTGCCGAACCACTGGGGCTTACAATAGGTGCCCCCTTAGAATAATTATTAACGGTATCCGCATCTGCTGCAATAAAGTTGGGAGTTTGCTTTTCAAGTTCGGTTCCATTCATAACAAATACAGCAAACTCGAATTTGATTTTCTCCAGCTTTACGTTTTTTAATGCTTTCCTAATCTTTTCGTCTAATTCTTCAATCGTAAACCTTCTTCCAATTGTCTGCGGACGCAAAAAATCAGTAGCAAATTCATCAGGGAATATTTTACCGGAAGCGGCGGACCGGTTGGGAACTAAAAAATTGCCTTTATACTGGGCCAGTTCTGTCGCAATATTAGCAACCGCTTCGTTCACCTTTTCCTTGATCTGCTCCCGGCCAACCAGTACCATGTTATTGATCCAGGATAATTGAAGCAGGATCAGCCCAACTACCGAAAGTGTGATCAGTACAGTAATGATTGTAAAAGTCCTTTTCACTTAATTTATTGATTAAAGCTGCCTAAGATAAAGGGTTTTTGCTGAACAAAGACCATCCGGCAAAAATAGCCCGGCATCCTGAAAAAATAGTAGTTCGGGACTGCCTCCTGCCCTTTTTAACGTGCCTTTAAGCGGATAGTTTGCCCACACAGGAAGAACATATTTTCCGAAAAATGAATTTTCATCCTAAATTGAAGTATGATTGAACCGGGCCCCGGCATATTACTCATCGCTGATCCTTTCCTGAAAGACCCTAACTTTCTGAGGACAGTGGTCTTTCTCTGCGAGCATAAAGCAGAAGGGAGCTTTGGTTTTGTACTGAACCGAAAGTATGAAAACACCCTTGATGAGCTGATCCCCGAACTGGAAGGCCATACTTTACCCGTTTATTATGGAGGTCCTGTGCAGCAGGATACTATTCATTTTCTGCACCAATATCCTGAGGACATACCAGGAGGCGTTGAGGTGTTGAAAGGTGTTTACTGGGGAGGTAATTTTGACAGTGTTGTTGACCTGATCAAAAAAGGAGATATGGACCCGGCCCGCATCCGCTTTTTTATCGGGTATTCAGGCTGGAGCGACGGGCAATTGGAAGAAGAACGAAAAGAAAACTCATGGCTGACGGTAAAAGCCAAACGAAAACTGATCTTTCATCTCCATCATGAAGATATCTGGAAAGAATCGTTGAAAGAACTGGGTGGTGAATATGAAATGATGATCAATTACCCGATCGACCCGCAGTTAAACTGAATCACCTGCAACTAATTCTCCCGGATATACATCTCTAAAAAAACTTTCTGATGAAAAAATTATTACTCCCTGTTACTTTATGTGCTACTATTTTTCTTTCCTCCTGTGATACATTAAAAAAAATTGCCTCTGCACTCGCTCCTTCAGAATTTGAAATGGCAACAGGATTAAAGGATGCTTTATCCCAGGGCTTATTCAGAAGTTTTGATGCTTATGCTGACCCTAACGGTAATCCCTTTGTACGTTTTGCATTTCCCGGTGATGCCGCCAAAATTGAAAAAACACTCCGGGATATCGGTATGGATAAACTGGTGGACCAGGTAACCGGGAAATTCACCAAAGCCACTGTATCAGCTGTGAGTGCTGCAAAACCTATCTTCCTGAATTCCCTGAAACAAATGAGTATCCGGGATGCTGTGGGCATACTGATCACTGATAACACACATGCAGCCACCGAATATTTCAAAACAACAATGACCCCTGAGTTAATGGCAGCATTCCGTCCTATTGTTGACAGTACCATTAAAACTGAAGGTGCCAATAAAGACTGGAGTAATATAGTTACTGTTTACAATAAGATACCCTTTATTAACAAGCCATTGGAAAACAGCCTGACCGATTTTATTGCCGCCCGTGCCGTAGATGGCATGTTCAATATTGTTGCCAACGAGGAAGAACAGATCCGCAGCAAATATGAATTCCGGAAAACGGATATGATGAAAAAAGTGTTTGGCTATGCAGAGCAGGAACTCGCCAGGAGAAAACAACAACAGCCAGCACAGTAAAATATTATTTCGATACGCTGAAGCCTGTCATAAATGACAGGCTTTTTCTTTTTGTAAGGCGTCTGCAGTATTTTTTCATCGTAAAAACTCATTACATATATTGATCTCATTCCTGATATGACATATATGCCTTTATTCTGTCAGTACCTGCATTGACAAAATTTCTTTTTTACTGAGTTAACAGACACAGGTACATTGTTTGCTGATAGCGGATCAAATAATATTTTACTTATGAAAAAAATGTTTTTTAGCGTATTGCTGATGACAGGAATTGCATTGGCTTCGCAGGCACAGAAAGGAAGTGTTTTAGTGTACGGAAACCTGAACATCGGCACGGAGAAAGATGCCTCCGATAACAAGTATTCCTCGTTCAGTATTAACCCGGGTGTTGGTTACCAGTTTACTAATAACTGGACAGTTGGTATCACCGGCGGATATGGAGCGACCAAGTATGATCCGGTAATAGGCAACGAACAGAAAACAAACCAGTTTGCAGCCGGCGTTTTTGGCCGTTATACTCATTCTTTAGGTAATATCTTCAGTCTTTATGGACAGGCAGATGTTTTATACCGCGGAAGAGAAAATAGTGCCGGTACGAAATACAATGGGTTTGGCGTTACGATCACACCTGCGGTTCAGTTGAATGTAAGTAATGGATTTGCCCTGAACTTCGGATTTGGTGGTATTAATTTCAACACTGAAAAAATGAAAGGGGCGAATGATGGTTCCAGCAGTTTTGGATTAAACTTCGGAGAGCAGTTTAATATTGGAATCTCTAAAAATTTTATCAGGAAGAAATAAACAGCTGTATTACAAACTTCCTTTCTAAAGGGTTCTCCTGTGAGAACCCTTTTACTATTTTATCCCATCTTTTAGTATAAAAAACCCTCTCACTACTGAGAGGGTCATAATCTGTTTTCAAAATCCCGGATAAATGCCTGCCTGCCGCAGGCAGGGTTTTCCAGTCAATCTTATTCAACCGGTACTGCACCTTCAACAAGCACAGTTACTTTATTATTTAATACTTCCACAAATCCGCCCTGGATATCAAAATTGGCCAGGTGGCTTTGTTTATCCTTCAGCACTTTTACACGGCCCGCTTTTAATGCACTTACAAGCGGGGCATGTTTGTCCAGCACTTCAAATGAACCGCTGATACCCGGCATCTGCACACCATACACTTCGCCACTGTATAGTTTCTTTTCTGGTGTTAATATTTCTAAGTTCATAATGTTGAAATTAACCTTGTGCCTGTGCCATCAGTTTTTTCCCTTTTTCAATAGCATCGTCAATACTACCTACCAGGTTGAAAGAAGCTTCAGGATATTCATCTACTTCACCATCCATGATCATATTGAAACCACGGATCGTTTCTTCGATGGGAACCAGTACACCTTTCAGACCAGTGAACGCTTCTGCTACGTGGAAAGGCTGAGACAGGAAACGTTGTACTTTCCTTGCACGGCTTACCACCAGTTTATCTTCATCACTCAGTTCATCCAGACCGAGGATCGCAATGATATCCTGTAATTCTTTATAACGCTGCAACATCAGTTTTACCCTGTTAGCGCAATTGTAATGTGCTTCACCAACGATCAGCGGGCTAAGGATCCTGGAAGTAGAATCTAATGGATCCACCGCAGGATAGATACCTAAGTCAGCAATCTTCCTTGACAATACGGTAGTGGCATCCAGGTGAGCAAATGTTGTTGCCGGAGCCGGATCGGTCAGGTCATCCGCAGGAACGTAAACCGCCTGAACGGAAGTGATAGAACCATTTTTAGTAGAAGTGATCCGCTCCTGCATGATACCCATTTCAGTAGCCAGTGTAGGCTGGTAACCCACCGCTGAAGGCATACGACCCAAAAGGGCTGATACCTCAGAACCTGCCTGTGTGAAACGGAAGATATTGTCCACGAAGAAGAGGATATCACGACCTTTACCCTGTCCATCACCATCACGATAATATTCTGCAATGGTCAAACCGGAAAGGGCTACCCTTGCACGGGCACCAGGAGGTTCGTTCATCTGTCCGAATACGAAGGTAGCTTTTGAATCGGCCAACTCTTTCATATCCACTTTGGACAGGTCCCAACCACCTTCTTCCATGCTATGTTTGAAAGCATCACCGTATTTCATGATACCTGCTTCGATCATTTCACGCATCAGGTCATTTCCTTCACGGGTTCTTTCACCAACACCAGCAAATACGGATACACCGGAATAGGCTTTGGCAATATTGTTGATCAGTTCCTGGATCAATACGGTTTTACCCACACCAGCACCACCAAACAGACCGATCTTACCACCTTTTGCATAAGGCTCGATCAGGTCAATTACCTTGATACCTGTAAAAAGCACCTCAGTTGCGGTACTCAGGTTTTCAAAGGCAGGGGGAAGATTGTGAATAGGACGACCTCCTACTTTACTTACAGCAGGTAATCCATCGATCGGATCACCAGTTACATTGAATAAACGTCCCTTGATAGCTTCACCAACAGGCATAGCGATCGCAATCCCTGTATCTGTTACAAC
>CALRSN020000137.1:0-6343 GCA_943370865.1 Bordetella parapertussis | reverse complement strand
TAACCGATAAAACGGGTTCCCTGGTAGGAATTCTGGATGTAACTCCGCAGGAAGACCTGATGATCACCTGTAAGAGTGGTGTTACGATCCGGATGCCGGTAGCTGGTATCAGCGAGCAGGGCAGGGCCACACAGGGGGTGAAACTGATTCGCCTGGATGAGGGAGACGAGATAGCAGCGATCACCAAACTGGATGAGGGGGAAGAGGAATTAGCGGAACTCCCGGAACTCCCGGAAACACCGGTTCCTCCAACAGAACCGGGTGATGACGCAACGGGTACCACTGAAAATCCATCCTAGGAGGGATTAACTATAACTACGTTTATTTTAAATATGCTAATATGAAAAAAGTCTCTTTGTTTTTTGTGCTGCTATCACTGGCATTTGCCAGCTATGCCCAAAACTATGAACCCATTAAGAACCTTCTTGTGCTCGGACAATATAAAAAGGCCAAAGAAGACCTGGATAAGGGAATGACGAATGCAAAATTTGCCGCCAAACCAGAAGCATATATCTTAAAAACACTGGTATATGCCACCTTCGCAGGTGATGAAACAATAAAAAATACTCCGGAAGCAAAAACGCTGATAACGGAAGCTGAAACTGCCTTTGCCAAATACAAAGAGATGCAGCCAGATCTCAGCCTGGTAAAAGATCCTGTTTACCAGAGTGCACCAATCAACCTGTACAGTTCTTTATTTTCGGTAGGGTACAAAGATTATAATGAGAAGAATTGGCAACATGGGTTTGAAACATTTGAAAAAGTGGTGGCTTTGTCAGATATGCTGATCAAAGAAAAGCTGATCAATGTTCCTGTGGATACCAACAGCTTATTGCTGGCCGGTATCACAGCCGAGAGCAGTAATAACAAAGATGCTGCTGCAAAATATTATTCAAGACTGGCTGATATTAAAGTAGCTGACCGGGAATACGAGAACTTCTACCGTTTCCTGGTCAATTATTATTTCACCAAAAAGGATTTAGCATCTTTTGAGAAATATAAAGCACTTGGTAAAGAAGTATATCCCAAGAGTGAATTTTTTAATTATGATAAAGTGGATTTTGCAGTCGGTCTTGAAACCGAACTGGACAAAAAGATCCAGGCTGTAGAAGAAATAATAGCTACTGACCCTTCTAATTACAAAGCCGCTTTATTATTAGGTGGTGTTATCTATGATACACTGAACTCTACAGAAGAAGGTGCAGTACAACCGGCCAATGCAGCCGAACTTGAAACAAAGATGGTAGCTTCCCTGAACAAAGCAGCGGCACTGGATCCAAAATCTGAAGACCCGCATGTGTACCTCGGTGGTCACTACCTGAACAAAGCCAAAATGGTCAACAAACAACGTTCTGCCCATGCAGCCGATATGCAGACCCGCACCA
This sequence comes from Bordetella parapertussis, assembly GCA_943370865.1. Taxonomy (GTDB): domain Bacteria; phylum Bacteroidota; class Bacteroidia; order Chitinophagales; family Chitinophagaceae; genus CADEDV01. The sequence continues at coordinate 4,958 of CALRSN020000137.1, read as the reverse complement.
AACCCGGCAAGCCTGCTGCGAAAGAAGATATCCAGAAAAGAGAAGACCTTGATAAATTATATGCAGCTACCATGGACCTTGCCATTGCACCGTATGAAAAAGCGGCTGCGATCCTGGGCGCCAAATTAGCCACCCTGAACCTGCGTCACAAACAACAATACAAATTCATTGTAAGTGACCTGGGTGAAATGTATGGTTTCAAAAAGATCATGGCCAAAGGCAAACCGGCAGAAGCCGCCAAATTTGCGGCCGAAGAGAAAAAATGGAATGACCTTTACGATTCGATCCATTAAAAATAACACAGACACCGCTTTTACAGCGGTGTCTGTTTATATAAAAGTTTTCCCGTCCCGGCATACATCCTATATCAATCCTTTGTATGAGCAAACATATTTCCCTTTTTCTTTTTAGTTTTTTTATCAGTGTAATGGCCCTGGGGCAGAGCCTGGATGATATCCGTTCACTGGCTGGGAAGAACCAATGGGATAAAGCAAAGGAGGGAATTGACAGCTATCTCGGCAATGATAATAATGCTAAACGATCTGAAGGCTGGTATCTCAAAGCATTGGTCTATTATAATATTCTTAAACAGGGTAACAGTGGTTTACCTGCTGGTTATGCTGATGCTTTTATGGCGTATAAGAAATTCCTGGAGCTGAAAGAAAAGGAAAAGGATGCGGCCGCTACAGAACATGAAATATTATTCGGGCTCACCTTTAATAATATTGACAAGGCCAACAATGATTTCCAGTTGAAGCGGTTTGAAGAAGCATTGAAAAGTTTCCGGGAAGTGGAAGAAATGGAAAACTTTATTGTGAAAAAAGGATTCAGCTACCAGGCCTTTTCATTCCCGGTGTATGATACACAACTCTATGTAAATATTGCCGCTGCCGCTATCAACGCCGGCAAAGAAGATATTGCCATCAGTTATTACCAGAAAATAGCAGATAATAAGATCACCGGGAAAGGTTTTGAAGGCATCTACCGGTTTCTTGCTGACCGCTTTCAGAAAAAAGGAGATAAGACCAACCGGGACAAATACAGCAGCCTTGGCCGTGAACTGTACCCGGAAGATGAATTCTGGTGCCAGCTGCCGTTGAAAGATGCAGGTGCGGATAAGAAAAAACTATTTGCCAGGTACGAGGAGCTGATCAAAAGCTATTGTAATAATTACACCACGAATTATAATTATGCCGCCGAGTTGTATAATTATTGTTTCAAACAAACAGCCCGGCCTGCAGACTTTGCCACACAACATCCGAAGATCCCTGAAATATTGAAAAATGCATTATTGGCTAAAGCGACTGTGGAAGCTAACCTGCTGATGAGCCGATACCAGCTCAACCTGATCAATGACCTGATCGACAGTTACAATATATCGACCGACGCCAAAAAGAAAGACGCCTATGCTGCAGATATCAACCAGCGCTATGAACAGGTGTACCAGTATGCAGGTAGTGCTTACAATAGTATAGATGTTAGCAAACTGGCTGCTCAGCCAAAAGATAAAGACAATTATATCAGTGCCTGCAAAATGCTGCTGGATTACTGGGACCGGAAAAAGGATAAGGAGAGGGTGAAGGAATTCCAGGAGAAGATCAATGCGGTGAACTAGACTTTCCCTTTAAAACAACGGATCAGGAGAGCCGGGGAGCGAACCCGGTTTCTTAATTAACTTTATTTATTTAACATAATGTAAATTATAAGAATAAAATAACAGCTTATTTAAACGTAAGTCTTGGGGTATTCATCCACGTTAGTTAATTTACACCCTTAATTAAAACTCAAATATGGATTACCCTAATCATTCCAGCAGCACTCCTGAACACCTGTTCAACAGTTACCAGGCTACAGGAACCCGGTCCAAGTCTTTTATCGCTAATGTGTTTGCCTATATGTTCCTGGCACTGGGCATTTCTGCAGTTGTGGCCTTCTTGTTTTTCAATAACCCGCAATGGTTATTACCCATGCTTGAAAACAAGATCCTGTTTTATGTGGTGATGTTTGCACCATTAGGTTTTGTGCTCACCATGTCCCTCGGCTTTAAAAAGCTTTCAGCCCCTATACTGGTGACTTTATTTATCATTTATTCAGCCATAACCGGCCTTACGTTTAGTTTCATTCTACTGATCTATACCGCTAATTCCGTTTTTGCCTGTTTCGCTTCAGCAGCGGCTATGTTCGGTGTGATGGCTTTTATGGGCTATACCACGAATAAAGACCTGACCAGTTTTGGCCGTATCATGACCATGGGTCTTATCGGTATTGTCATCGCTTCGGTGATCAATATGTTCCTCGGTAACGCTACCATGGACTATATCATCAGTTTTATAGGTGTCCTGGTGTTTACCGGTCTCACCGCTTATGATGTACAAAAGATCAAACGTATTGGTGAAGGCTTTGATGAAAATGGACAAGTCCTGGAAGGCGATGTGAAAAAATTCGCCATCATGGGTGCCCTCACCCTCTATCTTGATTTTATCAACCTGTTCCTGATGCTGCTCCGTTTATTCGGCGGCAAAAGAGACTAATATATTTTCATTACTTCGTTGACAAAAGGCAGCTTTTCCAAAAGTTGCCTTTTGTATTTTTACAGGGTTATGAACCTGCGAGATACATTACTTGCCGAACATTCCAAAGCCCAGGCTGATAAAGTCGTTCAATGGATCGGCAGCCACCAGCAACGCTTCGACCAGTTGTTTACTCTTTTTACCAGCAATGAATACAAGGTGGTACAACGGGCCGCCTGGCCGCTGAGCTATGCTGTTGCCGCACATCCTGCCCTTATTCAAAAACATTTTGGCAAACTGCTCCGCTACCTGAAACAACCCAACCTGCATGATGCGGTAAAACGCAATTCGGTTCGCCTGCTGCAGGATATGAATATTCCCAAAAAATACCAGGGCGATGTGATGAACCTTTGCTTTGATTATATCATCAGCCCTAAAGAGAAACCTGCTGTGAAAGCATTTTCTTTAAAGGTATTGCAAAATCTTTCCCGCCAGTACCCGGAAATAAAAAATGAACTGCGTACCATTATTGAAACACAGTGGGACAATGAATCGCCTGCGTTCAGGTCAAGAGCAAGGAAGATCCTCAAAGAGCTGAAATAATACCCAGGAGTTTGATAAAGAAATTCAAAGAACTGTTTTATTGTATACACTGATAGCACTGCCTTCTGCCAGGAAAATAGATGCCGGCTTTTGTTTGTTGAGCATAGCAAAATCCCTTCCATACAAGCCTTCAAAATCACAGTCAATCACAAAATCATTTACCGGATAGATTTCCCACCTCGGGTGATCAACATGATACTCTGCCGTCTTTTTATTATTGACTGAAGTATATCCCCAAAAATGCTGTGTGATAAACTCTTCTTTAGTTCCCGGTTGTAATGGAATGGCTTCCGCCTGGCTATTTACTTCCAGTTTATTCCATTTCCCTTTCTTCTTCCATTGATAACTTACGAATAAGTTATTCTTATCCTGCTTCCATTCATGTTTCATGGGCAGTGTGCTGTAATGTTCATTATATAGAGTATTAGCTACAAACGATAAGGCAGGCTTAGGAACGATCTCGCTGATAAAAACCACACCTCTTTTCCATTCACTTCCATCTTTGTAACGAACATAAAATCGCAGGTTAACCTCCGGGAAGTTTGTATGAAACGGAACACGGATACCCAGCACTTTTGTCTTCATGAACATAAATCCAACGAGGCTCACATAGTGCTTATTATTCCAGCTGTCTAATTCCGTTCCTGCAGGTACATATTTATGTAATATACCCGGATCAATTTCATAATTGGCCATTACCAGTTTTCGCCATTCCCCTGTAAGGAATTTTCTTTTATTCATTTATTGACGGGCTTATTAAATTCTTTAAATATCAACCGCAGGTTCTGATCATAGGTGAAATAGTTATAGAGCCAGTTACTGAATACAAAGAACCTGTTTTTGACACCCAGTATCAGCATCAGGTGCAATCCCATCCAGATCAGCCAGGCAATGAAACCTCCAAAATGTAATTTGGGTTTGGGCACATCCACCACGGCCAGGTTTCTGCCGACGGTTGCCATCGAGCCTTTGTCTTTGTATTCAAATTCATATTGCCGGCTGAGATCCGATTTCTTTTCGATCAGTACGAGGTTGCTGGCCAGCAGGTCTGCCTGTTGAATGGCCACCGGTGCCACCTGCGGATGGCTGTTGGGATATTTGGGTGTTTCCATATAAGCCAGGTCGCCCAGTGCATATATATTGTTATATCCCTGCACCCGGCAATAACGGTCTGTTTTGACCCGGTTTCCCCGGGCGATCAGTGACTGATCAAAACCGGCAGGAATATTTCCTTTGATACCGGCCGCCCATATCACCGTAGCAGCAAGGATCGTATTGCCATTCTGCAACAATACTTCTTTACCATCATAATCCTTCACCAGTGTATTGGTCATCACCGTCACGCCAAGTTTGGATAAATACTGTTGCGATTGGGCAGAAGATTTTTCACTCATCGCTGCCAGTGTTTTACCGGCACCTTCCAGCAGATAGATATTCATCTGCGAAAAATCAAGTTCGGGATAATCTTTGGGCAACACATATTTTTTCATCTCCGCTAATGCTCCTGATACTTCCACACCAGTGGGACCACCACCCACCACTACAATATTCATCAGCCTTTGCAGTTCTTCCTTATTCTGTATAGCATGAGCATCTTCAAACAATTGCAGCAACCGGTGGCGGATCTGCAGAGCTTCCACTGTTGATTTCATCGGGAAAGCATGCTGCTCGAGGTTTTTGTTACCGAAGAAATTGGTATCAGCACCGGTAGCCAGCACAAGCACATCATAAGGGATCTCTTCTGTATCAGTGATCACTTTATTCTCACTTGCCACAACCTGTTTCAATTCCGCCAGCCTTATCCTGACATTCTTACTTTTCTGAAATACCTTTCTTAACGGGAAA